>CABUVC010000079.1 GCA_902494855.1 uncultured Collinsella sp. | reverse complement strand
TATCAGCCCACCCGGCTCTCCAGACCAAAAAGCGAACGAGCAGAGCGATGTTCGTCCAGCAACGTTACCCAAGGACCTGGGCGGGTGTATGGGGCAACATCGATCGCGAGTTCCGCACGCAAAGGAGGCCACTTAATGTGGCCTCCGTCTTGCGCAGGACTGTCCGAGCAGGTGATGTTGCCCCATACGCCCGCCCAGGTCCGCCGGGATCACGACAGCTTGACGATCGGTGCAAAACCTTTCATAAGCTTTTTGGTCTGGCCGGTCTTTTCGAATTGAACCTCGATCATGTCTCCAGCGACCGAGATCACGGTACCGGTGCCAAAGGTCTTGTGGCTCACGGTATCGCCCGCGGCAAAGTCCTGCGACGCGCTGGCGCGATCGACTTTGCGCTCCACCGTCGGCGACACCTTGGACGACGGCTTTTTGGCTCGCGGCGCGCCCGAGCCAAAGGTCGAGGCAACACGGCCGGCGTCGGGCGAGACCCCACGATGGCGCTCGGTCCCATAGCTGCTGCCGCCAAAGAAATCGTCGAAGCTCGATCCGCCGCGCGATCCGGAGCCGCCGGTCGAGCGCGTATGCGAACCGAACACCTTGCCGCCATACATATCCGAACCCATGCCCGAGCCAAAAGTGCCGTGACGGTCGCCGCGCTTCTCCCATCCCGTGCCCTCAAAACCGGCAGAACCGATACCGCTAAACTCGATATCCTCAAACGGAATCTCGTTGAGGAAGCGCGAGCGCGGGTTGGCAGAGGTCGAGCCGTAGGTGCGACGCGTGGCCGCATAGGTCAGGAACAGGCGCTTACGGGCACGCGTGATGGCAACGTAGGCCAGGCGACGCTCCTCCTCGAGCTTGCCCGGGTCATCGCTGCCGCCAAAGTCGTGCACGTGCGGGAAGATACCCTCCTCCATGCCGGCCACGAACACCGCCGGGAACTCCAGACCCTTGGCGGAATGGATGGTCATCATGGTGATGGCATGCGTCTCGCCGGCCAGGGAATCCAGGTCGGAGCGCAGGGCCAACCATTCCATGAGCGCCGGCAGCGCCTTACAGGTAAGTGGACCGTAGGTGCGCTCGATTTCGTCGGCATGCACGGCACCCGCCGGCAGCTCCGTCGGCGTGGCATACGCGTTGCCCGCGATGGCGGCGGCCAGGGCGTCCTGCGGCGAGAGCGCCGGAGCGGCCAGGCTATCGAGCGGATTGGCGCCCGCGGCGTCACGAGCACCGACGAGTGCCTCGAACGAAGACGTGGGCGCGGACGGTCCCGGCTCGGGCGCGGGTGCGCTCACCACGACGGGCTCGGGCTCGGCGGCGGGCACGTCGGCAACACCGGCTGCGCGCAGCTCTTCTAAGCTCTCGAGCGTACCCTCGATATCCTCATGCGTCTCCTCAAATTCGGCGGCAACGCCCAGGAATTCCTGAATGTTCTCGGCGCGGCTCTCGGATTCCATGGTGCCCTCGGCGCGAAAAGCCTGCAGCAGGCCCGTCTTATCGACAATCATCTCGACGACGTCCTTGAGCTCGCCGTCCATGCGACGGCCCTCGCGCACCAGCGACACAAAGCTCGACAGGCCGTTGCGCACCTTGGCGCTAAACATGCCGGTCTCGGCTGTCGCAATCTCGCAGGCCTGGAAGAACGAGCAGCGGTTGTCGCGCGCCAACTGCTCGATCTTTTGAATCGAGGTGGAGCCGATGCCGCGACGCGGCGTGTTGATGACACGCTTGACGCTCATCTCGTCGGCCGGGTTCACAATCATCTTGAGGTAGGCCATGACGTCGCGGATCTCGGCGCGATCGAAGAATCGCGTGCCGCCCACGATCTTGTAGGGCACACCCGCGCGCAGGAACATATCTTCGAGAATACGCGACTGGGCGTTGGTGCGGTAGAACACAGCGATATCGTCGTAGCTCGTACCCTTGGCATGCAGCTTCTCGATCTCGCCGGCAATCCAGCGGCCCTCGTCGCGCTCGTCGCTCGCCTGGAAGGCCTGGATCTTCTCGCCGTCGCCCTCAGCCGTAAACAGGCGCTTATCCTTGCGCTGCGAGTTGTGGCGCACCACGGCGTTGGCGGCGTTCAGGATGTGACCCGTGGAGCGGTAGTTCTGCTCCAGCTTAACGGTCTTGCAGTTTTTAAAGTCCTGCTCAAAGTCCAGGATGTTAGTGATGTCGGCGCCACGCCAGCTGTAAATGGACTGGTCGTCGTCGCCCACGACCATGAGGTTTTGGTACTTGGCGGCCAGCAGGTTGGCGATCTCGTACTGGACGTGGTTGGTATCCTGATACTCGTCGACGCTAATGTAGCGGAAGCGCTCCTGGTACTTGTCGAGCACTTCGGGGCGGGTGCGCAGTAGCTCGAGCGTGCGCACGAGCAGGTCGTCGAAGTCCATCGCGTTGGCGGCGCGCAGGCGGCGCTCCAGCTCCAGGTAGACCTGCGCGGCCTTTTTGTCGTTGGGACTATCGGCGGACTTGAGCATGTCCTCGGGGCCGATCATGGCGTTTTTGGCCGAGCTGATCTTGCTGCGGATCATGTTGATGGGGAACTGCTTTTGCTCGATGCCGAGCGCCTGCATAATGTCGCGCACCATGCGCTTGGAATCGTCGTCATCGTAGATGGTGAACTGACCGGTGTAGCCCAGCAGGTCGGCGTCCTCGCGCAGCATGCGCACGCACATGGCATGGAAGGTGCACACCCACATGCCGCGGGTGCCACTGGGGATGAGCGCCGCCAGACGCTCGCGCATCTCGGCCGCCGCCTTGTTGGTAAACGTGATGGCAAGAACCTGCCAAGGCTTAACGCCCAGGTCGCCGAGCATATGCGCGATGCGGAAGGTCAAGACGCGGGTCTTGCCCGAGCCAGCGCCGGCGAGGACCAGCAGTGGGCCCTCGGTGGTGAGTACCGCCTCGCGCTGGGCAGGATTGAGGCTGTCGATGTCGACGAGCGGCTTTACGGGCGCAGGGGCCGGCGCGGGAGCGTCATAGATGTCGAGCGGGACGAGCTCGGGCTCCGGCGCGGCGGGGGCGGCGTATGCATCAAGCGGCACGGGCTCCGGCGCGGGCGGCACGGGGGCTGTGGCGTTCTTTTCCCAGGGCAGGGGCTGGGTCATGGGCGACTCCTCATCTGACGGACGGCGCGCCTGCGGGCAGCGCCATAGTTTGAGCCGTACCAGTATACCGAGCCGCGCGGACACCAACGCAAATCACACCACGACTCCGTCCGTCACCGTCGGGCCGCCCCAGCAGATTTGACGCAATGGGGTCAGGCTAGTCTGTACCACGTTGGTGCAAAGAAACCTGAGCCCAATGTACCAATCACGGAGCCGCCGATGTCATGGCAACGGTAGCGAGCGGCGGCCAGAGCGAACAAATTGGCATGAAAAGAGGGCGGCATAGACCTTTCGGTCATGCCACCCTCTTTGAATGACAAGTTGTCGCTCTGGCCGCCGCGCAGCGTCAACCAAGTTACAGGCCGAGCATAGGCTCCAGGACAAAGAAGTACGCGAGCACCACGATGCCCAGGATGATGCGGTAGACGCCGAAGCACTTGAAGTCGTGACGGCGGACGAAGCCCATAAGCCACTTGATGGCGATGAGCGACACCACAAAGGCGACGACGCAGCCCACACCCAGGATGGCGATCTCGTTGGCGCCAAACGTACCGCCCTTAATAAAGTACTTGACCAGCTTGAGCGCACTTGCGCCAAACATAACAGGAATAGCCAGGAAGAACGTGAACTTAGACGCCACCGAGCGCGTGCAGCCCAGCAGCAGGCCGCCGATGATGGTAGAACCGGAGCGAGACGTACCAGGCACCAGCGAAAGCACCTGGAAGCAGCCGATACCCAGCGCAGTCTTCCAGCTTAGATCCTCGAGCGTGGCGATGGAACCAAAGTCCAGGTTCTCGTCATCGTCCTCATCCTCAGCGGTAGCCGCGGCGGGCGCCGCAAAGTGCGCACCGGCGGGACGTCCACCCGACACCACAGCACGCGAACCAAACGAACCGGCAACGGTCATTTCCTCGCGCTTGTTTGCGCGCCAGTTCTCGATCACGATAAACAGCACGCCGTACACAATGAGCGCCAGCGCCACGACGGGAGCGTTGTAGAAATGCTCCTCCATCCAGTCGTTGAGCGGCAGGCCGATCGCCGCCGCAGGAATGCAACCGAGCACAATCTTGCCCCACAGCACCCAGGTGTCGCGACGGCCCTCCTTGCCCTTGCTGGGCGAGAACGGGTTGAGCTCGTGGAAAAACAGCACGCAGACGGCCAGAATGGCGCCGAGCTGAATCACGACCAGGAACATATTCCAGAACGTCTCGCTCACGTTCATCTTGACAAACTCGTCCACCAAGATCATGTGGCCCGTCGACGAAACGGGCAGCCATTCGGTGATGCCCTCGACCAGGCCCATGAAGGCAGATTTTAGAAGCTCGATAATATCCAAAGGGACCCCCTCGTTAGACACCCGCCGGTAGATGTTCTGCGGACGATGCGGGCGATGTCCCATTATCAACCGTTGGCGGTGCGACCGCGCCTACCCTTACCAAAAAACTCGCCCGTTCACAGAATTGCGAGCAGTTAAACCGAAATCCTTGGGTATAACTGCAACAAGATAAAGTGTCCGGCGGTCAACGCACCCGCGCCCGCCCGACGCACGAGCCCCGCGCCCGTGCGATAGACCAAGGAGGAAACCATGAACGAGGGTTACACCAAGGTATTTGTTTCACTCGACGGTACTGAGCAGCAGGATTTTGTGCTCGCACGCGCCATCAAGGTCGCCGCGAACAACGGCGCCAAGCTGATTATCGGCCACGTTATCGATTCCACGGCGCTCGAGAGCGCCGGTTCCTATCCGGTCGATCTGGTCAACGGCCTAGAGGAGGCATTTAAGAACTCCATCGCCAAGCAGCTCGAAGAGGCCAAGGCCAATCCCGACATTCCCGAGGTCGAAGTCATGATTCGCGCCGGCCGTATTCGTGAGACGCTCAAAGACGAGATGCTCGACGTGGTCAAGCCCGACCTGGTGCTCTGCGGCGCCCGCGGCCTGTCCTCGATCAAGTATGCGCTGCTGGGTTCGATTTCGACGTTCCTGCTGCGCAATACCGACTGCGACATCTTGGTCGTGAAGTAGCGTTGCTCCCACCGGCCGCGGGGCCTGCGGGGTTTCCACGGGCACGTCCTCGCCGCGTTGCGGCTGCGGGATGTGCCCTTAGGAAACCCCTCCCGGCCCCGCGGCCTTCGCAGCCTTACTTCAGCGAGTTGGCTGATATAAAAATGGTGTGCCGCCCCGGTTTGGGGCGGCACGTTTTGTTTGGACGAATGTCTGCCGCGTGCGCTACTCGAAATACTGAAACTTATTCGTTGAGAAGGCGAACGTGACGACAAAGCCTTCGCCGGAGTCGGATGCCGCGGTGACGTCGATGCCCATCTTGGAGCACAGGCGTGCCACCAGGTAGAGGCCGATGCCCGTTGCGCGCTTGGTGGCGCGGCCGTTGTCGCCGGTAAAGCCCTTCTCGAACACGCGGGGCAGGTCTGCGGCACACACGCCGCAGCCGTTGTCCGCAACGGTGAGCTCGATGCGCTCGCTCGCCAGGCCCTCGTCCAGCAACGTGCCCGAAAACACGATCTTCGCGCCGTCCTCGCGCGCATATTTAATGCTGTTCTGAATAAGCTGGCCCAGGATAAATTCGAGCCATTTTTCGTCGGTAAAGACCTCAAAGTCGAGGTTCTCGCACACCGGAGCCACATGCGCCGCAATGAGCTCGCGCGCGTTGGCCTTAATCGCACCCGTCACCAAGGTCTTGAGATCCCAGCGGCGAATCAGGTAATCGCGCTCCACGACTTCCGAGCGCGCATAGTACAGCGCCTGATCGATATAGCGCTCCACGCGGGCCAGCTCGCGACCCAGGTCATCCACGCGCGAGAGGTCATCTTCGCTTCCGTCCAGGTTTTCCAAAATCAGATGAGCTGCCGCCAGGGGCAGCTTGGCCTCGTGGACCCAGCTCTCGATATAGTCGCGATAGTCGTCGGTTTGACGTCGCCCTTCCGCTACCTCGTCGCAGGCAGCCTTGCCCACCCGGCGCAGGACCTCGTACTCGAGCTCGCCCTCGGCATAGGTTGGGCATTGCACCATCTCCTGTACCCACGCGGGACTTTCCAGCTCCTCGGCCGCACGCTCCAACTGGTGCAGAAAACGACGACGGCGCGCATATTCGATCACGATACCCAGCATGCCAAAGATAAAGGACACACCGACCGCCACGACCACGATAGATGCCGGGGCTCCGGCAACCGTCAGCACAAAGCAGCTCAGCAGCACGCCGCAGGTCCACACGGCGACGGGAAGCAGCGCATCTTTAAAAAACTTGGCAAACGACATGACCGGCCTCTAGACCGAATAGCCCTGGCCGCGGTGCGTCGTCAAATACCCCTTGATGCCGATTTTTTCGAGCGTAGTGCGCAGGCGGTTGATGTTGACGGTGAGCGTGTTGTCGTCCACGAAGGCATCGGAGTCCCACAGGTCTTGCATGATGGCCGAGCGCGAGACGATCTTGTCCGCGCGGCTCAGAAGCAGCGAGAGGATACGCAGCTCGTTTTTGGTGAGCTCAGTGCTAGTGCCGGTTTGCGTGTTGGTGACCATGGAGCGGGCGAGGTCGAGCTCCAATCCCTTGTGGACGAGCGTGCTGCGCTCGCCTGCCGCCGCGGTGCGACGCAGCAGTGCGTTGATGCGCGCCACGAGCACACGCGCGCTATAGGGCTTGGGAACAAAGTCGTCCGCGCCGAGCGTCATAGACATGACCTCGTCGATCTCGGTCGTGCGCGACGTGAGGACGATGATGGGGACCTCGGATTCGCGACGAACCTCGTGGCAGATGTGCTGGCCGTCTTTGACGGGAAGCGTCAGGTCGAGCAGCACCAGGTCGGGCGCGGCGGCGAGAATATCGCGCGAGACATGCTCGAACGACTCACAGGCCTCGACCTCAAAACCGGCACGGACAAGGATGTCGGCAAGCTCGCGACGAATGGGCTCGTCGTCCTCAACGATATAGATCAGCGCCATGGATTCCGCTCCCCTCCTGGTTGTCTTACAACCATTATTGCCGCGAAGTTGCCGGCACGCGCCTCGCGCAGCGCCAAGGTGACAGAAGTGTTCGCGAACGAAAGCGTTCGGCTTGCCCCTCGCTCGCAGCGGGCACGGGGATCAAATGATTATAAAATCCCCGTCCCAGAAAAATCATTTAGCGGCGGGCACGGAGCTTTTCGTAGCCGTCGGCAAAGAAGGCGACCGTCGCGGTATCGGACTCAGCTGCGTCGGCGTCCGCGGCGGGAACCACGCCGTGCTCGTCGCTCACCAGGAACAGCGCGCCCTTAAGCTGCGCGGGAATGTCTACGCGCGTGACCGAGATGCCCTTGGTCTGGGCCAGCTGCTCGATGAGCGTCGCCGTGCCGCACAGGCACTCGTCCGCCGGCGCCACAAAGGCAAGCTCCCCGTCGTTGACGGCGGCAAGTAGCTCGGG
>CABUVC010000078.1 GCA_902494855.1 uncultured Collinsella sp. | reverse complement strand
CTGACGCTCCTATTTGGCAAGGTGTTTTTTAGAATCCATTTTGCGCTCGGCCTCGAAGGCCCGCCTGTCCCAATCGAGCGGAAGTCCGGCCTCGACCCATGCCTCGTAGGCCCTCCTTATGGGCTTGAGCTCCCTTTGGCCCCTCTCCAGCATCGAGATGTGCTTCTCGCTGGTGCCCAGTATGGACGCCGCCCTCACCTGGCTGACCTTCGCCGCGCGCCTGGCCGCCACGAGCTCCGAGGCGTCCTCGGGCCTCCTGATCTCGTGCGGGCGCATCAGCGCCCGGTACGCCTCCCTGGCCACGTAGCGCTTGAGGCACCTCATGACCTCCCTGTCGCTCTTTCCCCGCCCCCCGGCCCTCTCGGCGTACTCGGCGGTCTCGGGGTCGCGCATGACCCTCTGCCTCGCGATCTCGTGCAGCGCGCTGTTCGCCTGCCGGTCGCCGCCCCTGTTGAGCCTGTGCCTCACGGTCTTGCCGCTCGAGGCGGGGATGGGGCAGGCGCCGCATATCGCCGCGAACGACGCCTCGGAGCGCAGCCTGCCCGGGTTGTCCCCGGCCGCGACCGCGAGCTTGGCCGCGCTCACGGGCCCGCACCCGTACATCGCCAGCAGCGCGGGGCAGTTCTCCTCCAGGGACGCCTCGATCGCGCGCTCCATGTCGAGCGCCGCGTCGCGCGCCGCCGCCCACAGGTCCGCCAGCGCGCCGAGCGCGGCGCCCAGCGCGCCCTCGGCGCGCACGGAGGGGAGCTCCTCCATCAGCCTCGGCCCCGCCATCCCGCGGAACCTCGACCTGAGCCCCTCCGGCGCGGTGGTGAGCAGCGACCTCGCGGTGTTGATCGCCGAGGTCCGCGCCTTCACCGCCCCGGAGCGCGCCGCGAGCATGCAGCGCACCCCGTCGACCCACCCGTCCTGGCTCTTGGGGGTCCCGAGCCTTGAGCCGGACATCGCCGCGCGGGCGGCCCTCTCCGCGTCCGCCTCGTCGCACTTTCCCTGCCCCGGGCGCCTCCTCTGCGTCCTCGCCGGGGAGAGCGCCTCGCGCACGGGCATCCCCAGCGACGCGAGGTGCCTGGTGAGGCCCGCCCCGTAGGACGACGTCCCCTCCATCGCGACGCAGGCCGGCTCCCCGGCCGCCGCGATCGCCCCGGCGAGCGCCTCGTAGCCCGCCGCGTCGGCGGGGAACTGGCGGGACAGGACCTTGCGGCCCCTCCAGTCCAGGACGTACAGCCAGTGCGAGTCGGCGTGGGTGTCGACCCCGCAGAAGACCGGCCCGCGGGCGCCGGGTGTCGATTCGGTTCTCATGTCTCGCTCCGTTCTTTCCGTGCTCGCCTGGACCGGGCAGACGGCACACTGACGGGGCGCGATAGAATGCGGTTGTTCGGGTCCGCGGTATCGCTCCATGCTCCTATTAGGTCATGCGGCGGTCTCGGCTCGCCGCGGCCCGCGCGGGACATGTCAGGAAACGAGGGCAGCCCTGTGGGCGCCAGCGGAATGTGGGGTCACCGCGCGGTCCGCATCTGATGGTGTCGACGTCAATGGTATACGGGTGCATCATCGACGTCTTCAATACAGACAATATCAGTGCGGAATGTTCCGGAGAGAAACCCCGTCACGCCCCCGGATTCCCTGCGTTTACGGCCTTGAGGTCGGCTCGCGGAGAAGGATGTGGTTGATGGGAATACGTGTCCCTTTCGCTGTTTCGCGGCTTTGCCGCGAAAGGCGCGTTACTTTGGGATGGGTGGGGAACGCGGTTGTTGCGGCAACTGGTCCTCGCCAGAAATTACCCTTGGTGTACTTGCGCCTCTCTTCCCTCGTGCTACACTTGCAATTGCTGTTTCAGGGCGGGGTGAAATTCCCCACTGGCGGTAAATCGGGCGGTGCCAAAGGGGTGCCGTGGCGCAGGCGAGGTGTCTGCGACCGAGCCGATGAGTCCGCGACCCGAGCGTGTGTTGGTTCGCATGCCGGCTGAACTGGTGAGATCCCAGTACCAACGGTTAGAGTCCGGATGAAAGAGGCAGGTGATCTTATGTCTGAACAGTCGCAGCATATCCATTTTGAGAACACGAATAGGTGGAGCACCAAACAGCTCGTTACCATGGCGTTGATGTGCGCCTTGGGAGCACTGTTTATGTATGTGCAGCTGCCCATCCTTCCCTCGGCGCCGTTTTTGACGTATGACCCGTCGCTGGTGCCGGCGATGGTGTGTGGATTTGCGTATGGCCCTGGTGCCGGCACCGCTGTTGCCGCTATGGCGATCGTTATCCATGCGCTTACCACGGGTGACTGGGTCGGCGCGCTTATGAACTTGGTTGCCACGCTGGGCTATATTCTGCCTGCGGCTATCGTCTACCAGAAGATGCATACCTATAAGGGTGCCGTGATTGGCCTGGTGCTCGGCGTCATTGCCGCTACGGCGCTGTCTATGGTCGCGAACCTGACCATCGGAGTTTGGTTCTGGTATGGCTCAGCCGATGTGATTCTGCCGCTCATGCTTCCCGCCGTGCTGCCGTTTAACCTCATCAAGACCGTGCTCAACTCGGTGTTGACGCTGGCGGTGTACAAGGCGGTCTCCAACCTCATCACGCCCAAGAAGGACCAGGTCAAAGGCCGCGTATGATTGAGTGTCGGGGCGTTTCCTTTAGCTATGACGGTGCCACACCGGCACTCGACGGCATCGATCTGAACATCGAGGATGGCGAGTTTTTCTGCATCCTCGGCGGAAACGGGTCGGGCAAGTCGACGTTCGCCAAGCATTTGAACGCGCTGCTGCAGCCCGATACGGGAACGGTGCGCGTCAACGGCATGGACGCGTCCGATTCCGAGCTGGTCTACGACATCCGCTCGACTGCGGGCATGGTGTTCCAGAATCCCGACGACCAGCTTGTGGCGACGCTTGTCGAGGACGATGTTGCGTTTGGTCCCGAGAACTTAGGGGTCGAATCGGCCCAGATCGCGCAGCGCGTGCGCGAGGCGCTGAAGGCCGTGGGTCTGGTGGGCTTTGAGCGCCACGAGACCCATGCTCTCTCAGGCGGACAAAAGCAGCGCGTGGCGCTTGCCGGTGTGCTCGCCATGGAGCCGCGCGTGCTCGTTTTGGATGAGGCGTCCTCGATGCTCGATCCGCGCGGGCGCAAGGGTCTTATGAAGGCCTGCCACGCGCTGCACGAACGCGGCATGACCATCGTGATGATTACGCACTTTATGGAAGAGGCCGCTGAGGCCGATCGCGTTGCTGTCTTCCAAGCGGGCCGCGTTGCCATGCTCGGTACGCCCGAGGAGATCTTGACACGGGCGGACGAACTCGCGCGGCTGAACCTGGATATGCCGGCATCGTGCTGTCTTGGCAGGGCGCTTCGCGCGAAGGGCGTGCCCATTTGCGCACAGGTGCGCGAGGCGGATATGGTTGCCGAGGTTGCGCAGGCTTATGCCGAGCAGAGTAGGGCAGGCATCGCAGGGCGGCCTTTCGCATCCGATCCTCGTATTCCCGACAACGTCTCCTCTGCAATCGATAGCGCAGACGCGCTGGAGCCCGTCATCGAGATTTCGCACCTTTCGTATAGCTATTCGCTGAGCGCCCGCGAGCGTCGTCGCTGGCACAAGCGCTCAGCTGTTGCGGGCAAATCGAACAAGCAAGCCCTTTGGGGCAACGACCCCAGCAGTCCGTGGGCACTGCGCGACGTGTCTTTGACGGTGCGTCGCGGCGAGTTCCTGGGGCTAGCAGGCCATACCGGTTCGGGCAAGTCGACGCTGGTTCAGCATCTCAACGGCCTGATTCGTCCCCAGGAGGGTTCCGTTTACGCGTTGGGGCTCGACCTGGTAAACAAGAAAGATGCCGCCGCGGTTAAGGCAAAGGTCGGCGTGGTGTTTCAATATCCCGAGCGTCAACTGTTTGCCGAAACCGTGGAGCAGGACGTGGCGTTTGGTCCGCACAACCTTGGCTTGTCGCAGGCCGAGGTTGCCCGACGCGTTGCGTCATCGCTCGCGCGCGTGGGCCTCGACCTGGCCACGGTGGGCGACAAGAGCCCCTTTGAGCTCTCGGGCGGGCAGCAGCGGCGCGTGGCGTTTGCCGGCGTGCTTGCCATGGAGCCCGAGGTCCTGGTACTCGATGAGCCCATGGCGGGGCTCGATCCGGCGGCGCGCAGTGATTTTCTGGAGCTCATCGATCGACTTCACCATGGGGGCCTGACCGTCGTCATGGTCTCACACAGTATGGATGACCTTGCCAATTGCTGTGACCGTATTGTCGCGATGAACGAGGGCGCGGTGTTTGCCGAGGGCACGCCCGCTCAGGTTTTTGCGCATGCGGATGAGCTCAAGTCGATCGGCTTGGGCGTACCTGCCGCTCAACGCATGGCGTTGTCTCTCGCGGAAGCGGGCGTGCCGCTGCGCTTTGACGGCCTCTATACGGTTGAGTCGCTGGCAGACGAGTTGGTGGACCTGCTAATCGGTCGTTCGGACGGTCCTTCTAACGTCGCAGACATTGCTAAATCCAAGACGGTCGCGCGAGAGGAGGGCTGCTAATGGAGGCGTTTTCGTTTGGCAGCTACTATCCCGGCGATAGTGCAATCCACCGCATGGACCCGCGAACCAAGTTGCTCTTGGGCTTTGTGTTTCTGATCACGACGCTCACGGTCAACAGCTTCCGCGGACTGGTCCCGGTCGCAATCTTCGTCGTCCTGATCTATACCGTGTCCCGGGTGCCGGCTCGTCGCGTCCTGTCATCGATGGCGCCGCTGCTGGCGATCGTCGCGGTGGTCGCGGTGCTCAACCTGTTTTCCGACCAGAGCGGGCGCATTCTGTGGCAGCTCGGCTTTTTGCAGATAAGCGAGGGCTCGTTACATTCCGCCGCCTTTATGGCGTGCCGCCTGACCTTGATGATGGCCGGCATGAGCGCCATTACGCTCACCACACCGACGCTCGACCTCACCGCGGGCTTTGAGCGCCTGCTCGCGCCGTTTGCGCGTGTGGGACTTCCTGCGCACGAGCTCGGTATGATTATGGGTATCGCGCTGCGCTTTATGCCGCAGTTTGCCACCGAGATAAAGCAGACGGCCGATGCGCAGGCGAGCCGCGGTGCGCGCGTGACGGGAGGCCCGCTCGGCGGCGTGCGTATGCTCGGCAGTGTGGCGATTCCGCTGTTCACGGGGGTGTTCCGTCATGCCGAAACGCTGTCTGCCGCCATGGATGCCCGTTGTTATCATGGCGAACAGGGCCGAACGCGCCTGCATACGCTTGTGTTTGGCCGCGGCGATGCGCTGGCAGCGGTGGTGACGATGCTGCTGCTCATCTGCGTCATCGTCATCAATCTTCAACTTGTTTAGGCGCGATTCGAGCGCAGGAAAGGGGTTCCTATGACCGACAACGACCGCACGGCGCAGCTCGAGCGCGCCTGTTCGTATCTTAGGCGTATTCCGGCGTGGTATCTCGCCACGATTGACGTGACGGACGGACATCAGCCGCGCGTGAGGCCGTTCTCGTTTGCCATGGCCGATGATGGCAAGCTGTGGTTTTGCACCTCGCGCGATAAGGACGTGTGGGCCGAGCTCAGCACGAACCCCAAGCTTGAGGTTTCGGGTTGGAAACCGGGGGAGTGTTGGATTGTGCTGACCGGCGAGGCCGCGCTCGAGGACGACGCGGTCGTGAGCGACCGGGTGCGCCAAGCCGGCTTTAAGCACATGGTGGGCATCGGCGAAGACCACGAGAGCGCCAATGACGGTCGCCTTGCGTTTTTCTCGGTGCGCAACATCGCCGCCCGCTTCTGCGATATCGACGGCAGCGAGGAGCGCCTGGAGCTCTAGCGCGTCTCAAATTAACTACCCATCTCAAAATGGCGAGCGTCAGGAGGACACATGGACGGATTGAATACAGTGTTGGAGTATCTGACGTCGGTGCCGGCATGGTATTTGGCGACGAGCGTTGACGGGCAGCCGCATGCGCGTCCGTTTTCGTTTGCGCAGATCCAGGACGGCAAGCTGTGGTTTGTAACGGCGCGCACCAAAGACGTGTGGCAAGAGCTGCTGCAAAATCAACGCTTCGAGGCCACGAGTTGGTGGCCGGGCCATGGCTGGCTCATCTTGCGCGGGCATGCGGGTCTGGATGACCAGGCCGCTCCCGATATGCGCGAGGCAGGCTGGAAGCACCTGGAGCGCCTAGGCGAGCACTACGAGGGCGCAGACGATCCAACGCTCATCTTCTTTAGCGTGGAGGAACCCGAGGCCTTTATCTGCAACCATGACGAATGGGTGCCGGTCGAGCTCTAAACGAGTCTCTCAGCAAGCTTAGACAATTCAAATTCTCGCATGTAGCGGGCCCCACATTGCAACGTCACCGCAAGGCGCACTGGGCAATATGGGGCCCGTATTTATTTGTCAATCCCTTTGAGTGAATGTGTCGGGACTGTTTCAATGCATGAATATGCAAAAGATTTGCGTATATATGCATCTTTTGGTGCTAAAGTTTCAACTCACTTCATAACGACGGCTGCATGATGCGTATTGGTGCATAACTGCAGACAAGGAGTCTGATATGTCATTAAAGGTTGGAATCGTCGGTGCGGCTGGATATGCCGGTGCCGAGCTCATTCGCCTCGTCCTCGGTCATCCCGAGTTTGAACTTGCTGCCATTACGTCCAACGCCGATGCCGGCCAGCCGTTGTCTGCGGTGTACCCGAGCTTCACCGGCGTAAGCGATCTTGTCTTCACGACGCATGATGCCCCCGAGCTCAAGAACTGCGACGCGGTCTTTTTGGCCGTGCCGCACACAGCTGCCATGGCACAGGTGCCCGCCCTGCTTGCCGCGGGAGTTTCCTGCATTGACCTTTCGGCCGACTATCGCCTGAGCGATCCGGCCACCTTTGAGGCCTGGTATGCCGCCGAGCACACGAGCCCCGAGCTACTCAAGAGCCGCGCCTTTGGTCTGCCCGAGCTGTTCTGCCAGGATTTGGAGATCGCCGCATCTGACCATGCCGATGGCAAACCCGTACTGGTCGCCTGCGCCGGTTGCTATCCCACCGCAACGAGCCTTGCCGCCGCGCCTGCCGTGCGCGCCGGCTGGGTTGCCCAGAGCGGCCCCGTGATCGTTGACGCTATCAGCGGTGTAACGGGTGCCGGTAAGTCCTGCAACGCCCGTACGCATTTTTGCAGCGCGGACGAAAACCTGGAGGCCTATGGCGTGGGCAAGCATCGTCATACGCCCGAAATCGAGCAGATCTTGGGCCTAACCGATCGTGTCGTCTTTACCCCGCACCTGGCACCGCTCAAGCGCGGTCTGCTCTCTACGGTGACGATGCCGTTTACGCCGCAGGCTATCGATGCCTTGACCCTTGAGGACGTTGTCGACCATTACAAGCAGTTCTACGCCGGTCGCACCTTCGTGCGCGTACTCGATGCCGGCCAGCAGCCCAAGACGGCTTCGGTCGTCGGCACCAACGCTGCCCAGATCGGCCTCGCGCTCAACAAGCGCGCGGGCGTTCTGGTGGCTACGGGCGCCATCGACAATCTGTGCAAGGGCGCAGCAGGCCAGGCGGTCCAGTGCGCCAACATCGTCTTTGGTTTTGACGAGCGACGAGGCTTGCCCACAGTGGCGTGCCCGGTG
>CABUVC010000077.1 GCA_902494855.1 uncultured Collinsella sp. | reverse complement strand
TATATCCAAGACGGCCACGCGCCGTCTCCGCTGCTGATTCCAGTCATGGCAAACATGACGGCGGCGCCCTATCCGGCGGACCCGCGAGCGGCATCGGATGTCTTGGCCAACCAGGTGAGTCATGCCGTTCGCTGGGCCGACACGCTGCATACTCTGCAGGATCAGGGCATCGACACGTTTATTGAGGTCGGTCCTGGCAAAACGCTGTCGGGCCTGGTCAAGCGTACGCTGAGCGACGTTCGCGTGTATTCGTGCGAAACGGCCGAACAGGTCGCAGCTATTGCCGGCGAGCTCGCATAGCCCACAGGGCTGTAACCCGAAAGGAATGACATGGGCAACTTGAACAACGGCGCGCTCGAGCGCAACGACTCGCGTCGCGTGGCGCTGGTCACGGGCGGCTCGCGTGGTATCGGCCGCGCCTGCGCTGTCGGTCTGGCGGAGGACGGCTTTGATATCGCCGTCGTCTATGCCGGCAGCGTCGATGCGGCGCGCAAGACGTGCGAAGCCTGTGAGGCGGCTGGCGCCACGGCACGCGCATATCAATGCGACGTGGCCGATCCCGCTGCCGTCAACGCGTGCGTGGAAGCGGTCCTCAACGACTTTGGCTCCATTTGGGCGCTTGTCAACAACGCCGGCATCACCCGCGATGGCCTGCTCATGCGTATGGGCGACGATGCCTTCGATCGCGTGCTCGATGTCAATCTCAAGGGAACATTCAATATGACGCGCGCGCTCACCAAGACCTTTATGCGCCAGCGCGGCGGTTGCGTCGTCAACATGAGCTCGGTCGTGGGCCTGATGGGCAATGCCGGGCAAGCCAACTACGCTGCCTCCAAGGCGGGCGTGATAGGGCTTACCAAGGCGGTGGCGCGCGAGCTTGCGCCTCGTGGCGTACGAGCGAACGCGGTCGCCCCCGGGTTTGTCGAGACAGATATGACGGCAAAGCTCTCGGAGAAGGTGCGTGCGGCAACCGAGGAACAGATTCCCCTTAAGCGCATGGCACGTCCCGAGGAAGTGGCCGGCGTGGTGCGCTTTTTGGCGAGTGATGCGGCTGCCTACATTACGGGTGAGGTCGTGCGCGTCGACGGCGGAATGGCGATGTAGAAACCAGGGCCGAAGAACGGCTTGAATGAGGAGAGCATGATGGAACAGAGAGTTGCAATCACCGGCATCGGTGCCGTGTCGCCGCTTGGCAACACCGCGCTTGCCACCTGGGCGGCCATGTGTGCCGGGACCTGTGGCATCGGCCCGATTACGCACTTCGATACGGATGCGTTTGCCGTCAAGGTGGCGGCCGAGGTCAAGGGCTTTGACGGCAACGACTACTTTGGCAAGCACGATGCCAAGCACTTAGACCCCTGCGTTCAGTTTGCACTGGCGGCGTCGGACGAGGCCATGCACGATGCGGGCTTTGATGTCGAAGGCGCCATCGATCGCGAGCGCCTGGGCGTCTACGTGGGTTCAGGCGTGGGCGGCATGCAGACGCTTGTCGACAACGTCCATACGATTGCCGACCGTGGGCCCCGCCGCGCATCGCCTTACATGATTGCGATGATGATTCCCAATATGGCTTCGGGCAATATCGCGATCCGCCACAAGGCAAAAGGCCCGACCCTGCCCGTGGTGACCGCGTGCGCGACCTCGGCTCATGCCGTGGGCGAGGCGTTCCGCGCCATCAAGCATGGCTATGCCGATGCGATTCTCGCCGGCGGTGCCGAGGCGGCCATCATCCCCGATGCCGTTGCGGGCTTTACGTCCTGCCGTGCACTCACTACCAATCCCGATCCTGCGACGGCTTGTCGTCCGTTCGATGCGAATCGCGACGGCTTTGTGATGGGCGAGGGCGCCTGCGTGCTCGTGCTCGAGAGCATGGAACATGCGCAGGCGCGCGGTGTGCACATTTATGCTGAGGTCGTGGGCTACGGCAACACCGATGATGCCTATCACATCACGAGCCCCGATCCCGAGGCTGCCGGCATTGCCCGTGCGATATCGCTGGCGGTGGCCGAGGGCGACGTTAAGCCTTCCGAGGGCCTCTACATCAACGCTCACGGCACCTCGACTAAACTCAACGATTCGTCCGAGACGGCGGGCATTAAGCGTGCGCTCGGCGAGGACGCGGCGCGCGCGGCGCACGTCTCGTCGACCAAGTCGATGACCGGCCACATGATCGGTGCTACGGGTGCCATCGAGGTCATGGCCTGTGCCATGGCGCTCGAGCAGGGCGTGGTGCCCCCGACCATTAACTACCACACGCCCGATCCCGCCTGCGATCTTGACTACACGCCTAATCGAGCGGTTCGCGCCGACCTTACCTGGGCGCTTTCGACCAACCTGGGCTTTGGCGGGCACAACGCCGCCATCGCGTTGCGTAGATATACGAGGAGCTAGAGCATGGATTCCAAAAGACTTGCCGAGATAGCCGATGTTATGGAGGACCGCGGCCTCACGCGCGTACGTGTTGAGGAGCCCGATGGCACTGCGGTCGAGCTCGAGCGCGCGAGCGCCGCGCAGCCGGTTGCCGTGCCCATGCCTATGCCGGGTGCCGTGACTGCTCCGGCGGTGGCCCCTGTCGCCATGCCTGCCGCCGCACCGGAGCCCGCCGCGCAGGCGCCTGCCGCCGCACCGGAGCCCAAGGGCACCGAGGTGACCGCTCCCATGGTCGGCGTTTTCTATGCTGCCCCGGCGCCGGGCGACGAGCCGTTTGCGCGCGTGGGCTCCAAGGTCAAGGCCGGCGAGACCCTCTGCATCATCGAGGCCATGAAGGTTCTCAACGAGGTGACGGCCGAGGCAGACGGCGAGGTGCTCGAGATCTGCGTGGCCGATGGCGACCTCGTGGAGTTTGGCAGCTGCCTCATGAGGATCGGATAGGTGATATCCATGAACAAAGAAGAGCTCAAGAAGCTGTTGCCGCATCGCGAGCCGATGCTTTTGCTCGACGAAGCCGAGCTGGTGGGCGACGAGGCCCACGGCAAGATCACGATTACGGGTGACGAGTACTTTTTGCAGGGACATTTTCCGGGAAACCCGGTCGTCCCCGGCGTGATTCAGTGCGAGATGCTCGCCCAGAACTGCTGCGTGCTGCTGATGTGCGATGAGGAGGCGCGCGGCGCGACGCCGTTCTACACGAGTCTGGACAAGGTGCGCTTTAAGCGTCCGGTGCGCCCGGGCGACACGGTGGATTTGGTGTGCTCCATCACGCGTGCGCGCGGGCCGTTCCGCTTTGCGACGGGTACTGCGAGCGTCAACGGTGAGGTTTGCTGCCGCGCCGATATGTCTTTTGCACTCATGCACGAAAGTTAAGGAAGGCTTCATGTTCGACAAAGTGCTCATCGCCAACCGCGGCGAAGTCGCGGTCCGTGTTATCCGCGCGTGCCGCGATATGGGCATCAAGACCGTCGCCGTTTATTCCACGGCCGATGCGGACGCGCTGCACGTGCAGCTTGCCGACGAGGCGTATTGCATCGGCGGTCCGCGTCTTGCCGAGAGCTACCTCAACGACGATGCCGTGCTCACCTGTGCCGTAAAGTCGGGAGCTAAGGCAATTCATCCCGGCTATGGCTTCTTTTCCGAGAAGGCGAGCTTCGTGCGCGACTGCGACAAGTTCGGTCTGGCGTTTGTCGGTCCTTCGGCCGAGGTGATCGACAGCATGGGCGACAAGGACGCCGCACGCCGAACGGCCGCTGCTGCGGGCGTGCCCATCGTGCCGGGCTGCGATTTGCTCAAAAGCCCCGAGGAAGCAACGGCCGAGGCCGAGCGCATCGGCTGTCCCGTGCTCATCAAGGCGCGCGCGGGCGGCGGCGGTCGCGGTATTCGCAAGGTCGAGCGCGTGGAAGATGCGGCAAAGGCGTTCATCGAGGCGCGTGCCGAGGGTGAGGCCGTTTTTGGCGACGGCGAGTGCTACATGGAGAAGTTCGTTGCGCCGGCGCATCACGTTGAGGTACAGATTATGGCCGATAAGCAGGGCCATGTGTTTTCGCTCGGCGAGCGCGAGTGCTCGGTGCAGCGCCGCAACCAAAAGCTGATCGAGGAGAGCCCCGCGCCGTGCCTCGACGGACGCGATGATATTCGCGCGCGCATGCACAAGGCCGCGCGCGACCTGGCTCGTGCCGTTGGCTATGAGGGCGCTGGCACCATCGAGTTTTTGTACTCAGATGACGGCAATTTCTACTTTATGGAAATGAACACGCGCTTGCAGGTGGAGCATCCGGTTACGGAGTTTGTGACCGATACCGACCTGGTTAAGTGGCAGCTGCGCGTGGCTGCCGGCCAGCCTCTGCCCTTTGAGCAGGAGGACGTACCGGTCCGCAACCACGCCATGGAGTGCCGCATCAATGCCGAAACGCCGGACTTTCTACCGTCATGTGGAACGGTCACCGCGTTGCGTGTGCCGGGTGGTCCGCGCGTGCGCTGGGATTCCGCCATGTTTACCGGAGCGAAAGTTCCGCCGTACTACGACTCCATGCTCGGCAAGCTCATCGTGTGCGCGCCCACGCGTGACGGTGCCATTCGCAAGATGCGCTCGGCCCTGGGCGAGCTCGTGATTGAGGGCGTGAGCGAAAATAGCGAGCTTCAGCTCGACGTGCTGGCAAACGACGAGTTTTTGTCGGGCATGTATCACACCGATCTGATGGGGCATCTCTATGCTGATGAATAGAAAAGCGAAGACGGTCAACGTCCTCGAGGGGCCGATGACCGAGTCGTGCGCCGAGTTTCCTGCGCGCCACGTGTTTATCAAGTGCCCGGAGTGCCGCCGTGTGATCGATGAGGCGCGCCTGCACGACAACCTCGAGGTCTGCCCTCGTTGCGGCAAACACTTTCGCGTGAGCGGTCGCGCGCGCATGCGCATGACGGTCGACGCGGGTACCTTTGAGGAATGGGATGCCAATCTGGCGTCGAAGGACTTCCTCTCGTTTCCCGGTTATGCCGACAAGCTTAAGAGCGTGAGCGAGCGTTCGGGCGAGCGCGATGCCGTTGTGTGCGGCAGGGGCAAAATCTGCGGCTGCGATACCGCGCTCTTCTTTATGGATGCCAACTTTATGATGGGCTCAATGGGCTCCGTGGTGGGCGAGAAGATCTGTCGTGTCTTTGAGCGCGCGGCCGAGTTGGGGCTGCCGGTCGTTGGCTTTACCGTATCGGGCGGCGCCCGCATGCAGGAGGGCGTGACCTCGCTTATGCAGATGGCCAAGATTTCTGCGGCGGTTAGGCGCCACAGCGAGGCGGGCGGCCTGTACATCACGGTACTCACCGACCCCACGACCGGAGGCGTAACCGCGAGCTTTGCCATGGAGGGCGACATTATCCTGGCCGAGCCCGATGCCCTGACGGCATTTGCCGGCCCGCGCGTGATCGAGCAGAACATGCACAAGCGTCTGCCCAAGGGATTCCAGCGTTCCGAGTTTTTGCTGGAGCACGGCTTTTGCGATGCTGTTGTTCCGCGTGGTGAGATTGCGCTCACGGTAGGCGAGCTGCTGGCGCTGCACGAAGGGCACGCGCCCGGCCTGGGGGCACCGCATGAGATCGTGCATACGGGTCGTCGCGACAAAAAGCTGGGACACTTGTTTAAGCGCTCGGCCGCACCAAAAAGCGCGCTCGAAATCGTCAAACTGACTCGCTCGGCGAACCGCGCCACGGCAGGCGAGATGATCTCGTTGGGTCTCGACGGATTCGTAGAGCTGCACGGCGACCGCTACTTTGGCGACGATGCTGCCGTGGTGGGCGGCATCGGCTGGAAAGACGGGCGACCCGTGACGGTTATCGCCATCGAGCGCGGTACCACGACCAAAGAGCGCATGCGTCGCAACTTTGGTATGGCACATCCCGAGGGCTACCGCAAGGCACGTCGCCTGATGCACCAAGCCGAGAAATTTGGTCGGCCGGTTCTGTGCCTGGTTGATACTTCGGGCGCGTTTTGCGGCATCGGTGCCGAGGAGCGCGGCCAGGGCGAGGCGATTGCCCAGAATCTCATGGAGATGAGCGGCCTTAAGACGCCGATTGTCTCGGTGGTGACAGGCGAGGGCGGCTCTGGTGGCGCGCTGGCGCTGTCCGTGGCCGACCGCATCCTGATGCTCTCGAGCTCGGCCTATTCGGTCGTGAGCCCCGAGGCCTGTGCGTCGATCCTGTGGAAGGATACCGAGCGCGCGAATGAGGCCGCTGAGGCGCTTAAGCTCACGGCCCCCGATCTGTTGGCGCTCGGCATCATCGACGGCATTGTTGACGATAGGGGCCTGTCGCATGAGGAGATCGCCGGTGCCGTCATGTCCTCGGCATTTGATGCCTTCGATACGCTTGGGCAGCTCGACGACGCGACCCTCACAAACCTCCGCTACGAAAAGTACCGCGCAATCGGTCAGTACCGCACGATGTGACAAAGGGACAGTCCGCATGTCACATTGGGAAAGGCGTTCCATGTCACAAGTTTCTAACACCTCGTTTACAACGTCGGTTTCATCAAACGCCATGGCCGTGGTGGACTATCTGTCCAAAAGCATGATGTCGGCGTTGCCGTTTATTGTCTGCGCGGCGCTGTTCCGCACCGTTGCCGTCATTATGGGCGAAGGCATGCTTGGTCTATGGCCTGCCGATTCCGAAATCTATCGCCTGTTTTACAGCTGGCTGTATAACGCTGGCTATTACTTTTTGCCCATCTATCTTGGTTGGGCCGCTGCCCGCCAGCTCGGTTGCTCGGAGCAGCTGGGCATGATGCTGGGCGGCGTATTGATTGTGCCCGATCTGCTTAAGCTCGTTGATGCCGCATCGACGACGGGGGCATCGATGACTTTCGTGTATGGTCTATTTCCCGCGCCGGTCAACGATTACACGACGACTGTTATTCCGGTTCTCATCTCGGTGCCCGTGCTATGGCAGGTGGAGCGTTTCTTTAAGCGCACTATCCCTCAGGCTGTGGCGTTTTCTTTTGTACCGTTTGCAACCATGCTTGTCATGGTTCCGGTGTCGCTGTGTGTTACGGCGCCGGCGGGCAGCTATCTGGGCATGCTGTTGGGACAGCTTATGTTTATGCTTGGCAATTCCGGTGGCATCGTGTCGCTGCTCACGCTTATGGGACTTGCCGCGGGTTGGGAGTTTCTTAAGATCGCGGGTGTCAGCAACGTTGTCCTATCGCTCGCCTATGCGCAGTTTATGAGTGTGGGAACGGATTCGTGCATCCTGATCGCCGCGACGATGGCAACGTTCGCCGTTTGGGGTATGCCCTTTGGCGCGTCGCTCCGCGTTGCGGATAAGGACGAGAAGGCGCTCATGCTGGGCTATTCAATCTCGGGTATTCTTGGCGGCGTAAGCGAGCCAGCGCTGTACGGATGCGGCTTTAAATATGGCAGGTGTCTGACGTGCATGGCCGTTGGCGGCGCCGTCGGAGGCCTTGTTGCGGCCGTAGGCCACGTTACGGCTTATACCATCGGTATGACGAATGTTCTTATGGTCATTGGCTTTGCCACGGGCGGCATCTCGAACCTGCTGTGGTGCTGCGTTGCCGGCGGTGTGGCATTTGCGGTGTCTGCGGCGCTGAGCTACTGCTTTGGCGTGGTGCCGGCGCAGGGACAGACGACGGGGGACGGAGCCGATTCACCCGAAACCTCGAAGAGCGTGGC
>CABUVC010000076.1 GCA_902494855.1 uncultured Collinsella sp. | reverse complement strand
CGCGAGTTCCGCACGAACAGGAGGCCACTTAATGTGGCCTCCGTCGTGAGCAGGACTGTAGAGCAGGAAACTTCATCAGTGCCCGCCCCACGGGAAACCGGCGGGATAGACCAGTTCAGATGGGGCTTTGATGCATGGGTGGTCTGTTGTTGTGCAAATGGGTATCATACTGTAGTTATTGCATCGACTCTGCGATGCATGTTTGTACGTTCCCGACGGTCGGTTTGCCAGAAGCGCCCCGTCGGTTGTTCCAGACCCGTTTCGAAGAAAGGAAACCACACTAACCTATGGCAGCTAAAAAATCATCTCCCTTGAAGATCATCCCGCTCGGCGGCCTTGATGGCATCGGCAAGAACATGACGGTCTTCGAGTGCGGCGACGACATGGTGCTCGTCGACGCCGGTCTTATGTTCCCGGATGACTCCCAGCCCGGTATCGACCTGGTGCTTCCCGACTACACCTATGTTCTGGAGAACGAGGAGAAGCTCCGCGGTATCATCGTTACTCACGGCCACGAGGACCACACCGGTTCGCTTCCGTACCTGCTGCAGGACCTCAACAACAAGGTGCCCATCTTCTCGAGCAAGCTGACGCTCGGTTTTATCGAGGGCAAGCTTTCTGAGTTCCGCATCCGCGCGCCCAAGTTCCGCGAGGTCAAGGGCGGCAGCCATGTCAACCTCGGCGGCATCTCGCTCGACTTCTTCTCGATGACGCACTCCATCCCCGGCGCTCTGGGCGTGTTCATCCGCACCAATCAGGGCACCGTTATGCACACCGGCGACTTTAAGCTCGACCAGACGCCCATCGATGGCGTCACGCCCGACTATGCCGCTATCAGCCGCTTTGCCAAGCAGGGCATCGACCTGCTGCTTTCCGACTCCACTAATGCCACGGTTCCCGGCTTTACCAAGTCCGAGGCCGAGGTTGGTCCCAACCTGCTGCACGCCATCAAGAACGCCCCGGGTCGCGTGTTCGTCGCATCGTTCTCGAGCCACATCCATCGTTTGCAGCAGATCTGCGATGCCGCCCGCAAGTGCGGCCGTAAGGTCGTTGTGACCGGTCGCTCCATGCTCACGAACACCCGCGTGGCGCGCGAGCTCGGTTATCTCAACATCGATGATGCCGATATCATCGATGCCTTCGATATTGATAACCTGCCTGACGACAAGATCGTCGTCATGTGCACTGGTTCGCAGGGCGAGCCGCTGTCGGCCTTGTCCCGCATGGCCAACGGTGAGCACAAGACGCTCTCCATCCACGAGGGCGATACCGTTATCCTTTCGGCAACTCCCGTTCCTGGCAACGAGAAGGCCGTCCAGCAGGTCGTCAACAGCCTGGCCAAGCTCGGCTGCGACGTGTGGGATAAGAACCGCGCTCTCGTCCACGTCTCGGGTCACGGTAGCCAGGAGGAGCTCAAGCTCCTGATGGCCATGGCCAAGCCCACGTACTTTATGCCGGTTCACGGTGAGGCCGTGCATCTGCGCGCCCATGCCCAGCTGGCCCGCAAGATGGGCATCAAGGACGATCATATCTTTATCCTCGATAACGGCGACACGCTCGAGATGCGCGGTGGTATCGTCAAGCGCGGTACGCCCGTCGAGTCCGGTGTCGTTTACGTCGACGGCCTGCGTATCGGCGATACCGACCCCATCGTCCTGCGCGATCGCCAGAAGCTCGCCAACGACGGTATGGTCACGGCCGTTGCCATCGTCTCCCTCAAACACAAGAAGATCGAGGCCATCGAGTTCTCGGGCCGCGGCGTCTCGTTTGCCATCGACGACCAGTTCTCCGAGGATGCCTCCGCGTCCATTATGAAGACGATCGAGAAGGGTAAGTTTAGCTTTACCAGCAGCGGTTCCGATGCCATTCGCAAGGCCGTGCGCGATTCGCTCTCTAACTTTATCTGGAGCCGTACGCGCACCCGTCCGATGATCATCCCGGTCGTCATGGAGGTTTAGTTTGGCGCGCGGATCTGCACAAAACGCCAAAGGCAATAAGGCCAATAACCAACCGGCATCTGCTAAGGGTGCCGGTTCCCATCTGCGTGCCAATAAGGGCCATGAGGCAGACTTCGACGATTTTGAGCCCTTGGTCGAGCCTTCGGCCAATCGCGATATCGCCGGCGTGGTCATTGCCGTTTTGGCGATCGCTTCCTTCATTGCCGTGATCTCACCGGCAACAGCGCCCGTGACGGCTGCTGTTGCCGGGTTCTATCACCTGGGCTTTGGCCTGGGCGCCTACGTGCTGCCGATCGTCATCTTGCTGTTTGCCGCCACGCTCTTTTTGGGTGAGGACTCGCCGCTCAACGTGCGCTCTGTTGCGGGCGGTGCCGTGGTCTTTATCGCCGTCGTCTCCATTCTTTCGCTGATGGTGCCGGGCACGAGCGATTCGTGCGACCTTATGTTTACGCCGCAGAACCTTTCCGTGTCGGGTGGCTACATTGGTGCGTTTATTGCGAGTGCGCTGCAGAATGCCCTGGGTAAGCCTGTCGCGATGGTGGTCCTGTTGGGTCTGGCCGTCGTTGGTTTTGTCATCATTGGCTTTTCGGTGGGCGGTGTGCTGCGCTCTGCCCGCGATCGTGCGGCAGATTTTGCCGAACGCCGTCGTGCCGATGTCAACGCCAGCCCGTGGGGTGACGACGAAGCCCTGTCGGTGCCCGGCGTTGCCCGTCCGCACCTGAGCATTCTTCGTCAAAAGGGCTCCGATGCTGCCGTGACCACGGTCATGGGCAACGATGTGGACCCGGTTTTGGACGATGACGACGAGGACGATGACCCATTTGTCGACGTATCCGAGTCGGTTGAAGCCGAGCGCGCCAAGACCACGCTGCTGCCGCGCCGCCATGCCAAGAAGGGCAAGGCTGCGCCCAAGCTCAACACAAGCGAGCCCGACCCTTCTTGGTCCGATAGCGAGATTGAGCTCACCGAGGGTGACGACGAGGACGACGAGGCTCCGCTCGAGACCGCCAAGACAACCTTGCTGCCGCGTCGCCACGCCAAGCGCGGGCAGGTCACTGGACAGCTTTCGATGGAGGACGATCCGGACAAGATCGACGAGTCCGAGCCGCCGTTTGCCGTGAATCCCGTCTCGGCCGCACCTCAGATTCCCGACTTCCTGAAGCATCCCAAGGTTGCCGATGCGCCTGCCACGAGTGCTGTCGAATCGGCTGCGGCTCGTGATGGGGGAGTGGACGACGGCGCCGCAGATAACGAGGGCGAAGAAGAGGACGGCCTCAAGCTTCCGCCGCTCGAAATCCTACATGCCAACCCGCAGTCGGCTTCTGCCGCGTCTTCGGATAAGGAGCTGGAGCAGACCGCTGAGTCACTGCAATCCACCTTGCTTGAGTTTGGCCGCAGTGCCCGCGTGGTCGGCTGGATCGCCGGCCCCACGGTGACGACCTTTAAGCTGCAACCTGGCGAGGGCGAGCGCGTGAGCAAGATTTCGAGCCTCGAGGACGATATTGCGCTTTCGCTCGCCGCCCAGTCGGTTCGTATCTTTGCCCCGATCCCCGGCACCTCGCTCGTGGGCATCGAGATTCCCAACCGCAAGCGCCAGAACGTCAATCTGGGCGACGTACTGCCCTATGTGAAGGGCGGTCCGCTCGAGCTTGCCATCGGCCGCGACGCCGAGGGCACGCCGGTCGTCGCCGACCTCGCCAAGATGCCTCACCTGTTGATCGCCGGTACGACCGGTTCTGGTAAGTCGGTGATGATCAATTCCATCATCACGACCTTGCTCATGCGCGCCCTTCCCGAGGACGTTCGCCTGATCATGGTCGACCCCAAGCGCGTCGAGCTTGCGGGCTATAACGGTCTGCCGCATCTCTATGTGCCCGTGGTGACCGAGCCCAAGCAGGCCGCGAGCGCCCTGCAGTGGGCCGTGTCCGAAATGGAGCGCCGCCTGAAGGTATTCGAACGCCTCAACGTCCGTAAGATTTCGACCTATAACGAAAAGCAGGCCGCCGGCGAGTTTGAGCATTACGACAACCCGCCTCAAAAGATGCCCTACCTGGTCATTATCATTGACGAGCTCTCTGACCTGATGATGGTTGCCGGTAAGGATGTCGAGGCCTCGATCGTGCGTATTGCACAGCTGGGCCGCGCCGCCGGTATTCACCTGATCGTTGCCACGCAGCGCCCCAGCTCCAACGTGGTGACGGGCCTTATCAAGGCCAACATCACCAACCGCATCGCCTTTAACGTCGCCACGGGCATCGACTCGCGCGTCATCATCGACCAGATGGGTGCCGAGAAGCTCACCGGTTTGGGCGACATGCTGTTCTCCAAGGTCGACTGGGGCAAGCCCCGCCGTATCCAGGGCTGCTTTGTCTCGGACGACGAAATCAACGAGATTGTCGAGTTCGTTAAGTCGCAGAGCGAGCCCGACTACCACGAGGAGATTCTGTCCGCCGTGGCGCCCGCTTCCATGTCCATGGCTGGTGGCGGCATTGTCCGCACCGGAGTCGCCGAGCCGCAAGACGATGATCCGCTCATTTGGGAAGCCGCCCATATTGTGGTGGAATCGCAGCTGGGCTCCACATCTGGCCTGCAACGCCGCCTGAAGGTTGGCTATGCGCGTGCCGGGCGTATTATGGACATGCTGGAAGAAAAGGGTGTCGTCGGCCCGCCCGACGGTTCCAAGCCGCGCGAGGTCCTGTTGGACGAGGAGGGGCTTGCCGCGCTGGAATCTGTCGACGCCGAGATGGCACGTGAAGATCGTGAGTTTGGAGGATTCTGATGGCTGCACGCTTTGGTGACATGCTGCTCGAGCAGCGTCGCCGAATGGGCCTTTCCATTCAGCAGGTCGCCAACACCATCAAAATCAGGCCGCAGATCATCGAGTTTTTCGAGACCGGTAACTTTGCTTCGATGCCGCCGCGCGGCTATGCGCAGGGCATGATTTCGAGCTATGCTCGTTTTTTGGGCCTCAATCCGCGCGAGGTCGTCAATGCCTACTTTGACGAACTGATGGCATACGAACGCGAGACGTCGCAGCAGGGCGGTCGTTTCCAGGACGCCGCCGGCTACGTCAATTCGCGTTCCTCGGTCGATAACGGGCGCTTCCTGATGGTTCAGGGCGGTCGTTCGACTCGCTATGGACAGCGTCCTCAGCAGGCCGGTTATATTACCGAGACGGGTTCGGGCGAGGAGATTCGCTCGCAGCGTGACCGGTTCCGCAGTACGCCGATGCCCGAGGACCGTGCGCTTCCCGCTGCTCGCGGCGTGGCGCGTGACCCTCGTGCCGGCTACGGCGACGGCGGCTATTCCGATCGCGGTTACCGTTGTGCCTCTACGGGACGCTCTCGCGGTGGCTATGCGGATGCCGATACCACGCAGGTGACGCCGCGTCTTCGCTCTCAATCTCAGCCGTGTGGCCAGCGCCCTTCGGCTCCGCGTTCGGGCCAGCGTGGCTATCAAGGCCGCGGTGAACTTGCGCCCCGCTCGGGTCAGCGCGGCCTTCAGGGCCAGGGTGGCTATCGTGGCCGTTCCGATAGCAATCGTGGTCGTATGCCTCAGGGAGGTGGCCGCAGCAGTTCCAGTCGTGGACGCGGCGGATCTCGTACTCCTCAAAACAACGGGCTCGATCCGCGTATCGTCTACGCTGGCATCGGTGCCGTGGCGTTGCTGCTGATCGTGCTCATCGTGGTACTTCTGCGCGGCTGCGCATCTTCGACGCCCGAAACCACGCCCGAGACGCCTGCTGCTACCAAGACGACGACCAAGAAGTCTTCTAAGAAGACCGAAACGGTCGACGAGGACGAAGACACCGATGAGGCGACGGATGAGTCGACCGGTTCGGACGCCACCAAGACGACGGCTAAAAAGGAAGAGAACGAGGCGACGAAGGTCAAGGTCTCCGTTGCCAAGGGAAAGACCGCGTGGATTGAGGTCAAGGTCGACGGAAAGTCGGTCTATGGCGCCCAGGCGACTGGCCCCTTTGAGCAGGAGTACACGCCCGAGTCCTCGATCGAGATCACCACGTCCAAGCCTTCCGATGTCACCGTTACCAAGAATGGCGAAAAGGTCCGTTACGATACCAAGACTTCGGGCGTGGCGCGTGTGACGATCACCGTTCCCAAGAAGGAGACGACCGATTCCGAGAATGGTGAAAGTTCTGATGGTGCCGACACCACCGACGGTACCGATACCACCGACGGCACCGATGCCCAGTCCACGGATGGCGCCGATGCCGCAACTGACGGTCAGACGCCCACCGATTCTACCGACTATTCGTACGATAGCTATTAAGCCGCTCGTACGCGAAAGGAAACATCATGGCTAAAGATTCCAGCTTCGACGTCGTGTCCGAGGTCAATATGCAAGAGGTCGACAACGCCTTCCAGCAGACCACGCGCGAGATTTCCCAGCGCTATGACCTGAAGGATTCCGGCGCCACGATTGAGCTTTCGAAGGGCGACAAGCTCTTTACGATCAACGCCCCGGCCGACTTTGTCTCCAAGCAGATCATCGATGTCCTGAGCTCCAAGCTCATCAAGCGCGGCATCGACCTCAAGGCTGTTTCGTGGGATGCTCCGCAGGCGGCATCGGGCGGCACCGTGCGCGTGCTCGGCCATATCGTCGAGGGTATCGACCAGGCGACCGCCAAGAAGATCAACAAGGACATCAAGGACCAAAAGCTCAAGGTCAAGGTGACCATCGAAGCTGACAAGCTGCGTGTTTCCTCTGCTTCGAAGGACGCGTTGCAGACCGTGATTCAGTTCCTGCGCGACCAGGACTACGGCCAGCCGCTGCAGTTCACCAACTACCGCTAATATCATTCGAAAGGACCGCTCTCCAACATGGATACACCGTTGGGCTCCGTGCTCTACATCACCCTCGGGTGCGCCAAGAACGAGGTCGATACCGACCGCATGCGTTCTCTTTTGACCGCCGCAGGCTACGAGGAGGCATTCGACCCGCAGGAGGCCGATATCGCCATCGTCAATACGTGCTCGTTCCTCGCCTCCGCAACGTCCGAGAGCATCGAGATCACGCTCGAGCTCGCCAACGAGGTGCAGGACGGCGTTCGTTCTTGCCCCATCGTCATGTGCGGCTGTGTGCCGTCGCGCTATGGCGACGACCTGCCTGACGAGCTGCCCGAGGTCGCTGCCTTTGTGAAGGCCGACGAGGAAGACGGCATCGTGGCAGTCATCGATGGCGTGCTGGGTGTCGAGCGTGAGATCGCGGCCTATATCCCTCAGGTCAAGCGTACCGTCGAGGGTGCCGTTGCCTACGTCAAGATTTCCGATGGCTGCAATCGTTTTTGCAGCTTCTGCATGATCCCCTATATTCGCGGTCGTTATCACTCGCGCAATGCCGAGAGCATTATCTCCGAGGTGCGCGACCTGGTTGCCGGTGGCGTGCGCGAGATCGTGCTGATCGGCCAGGACACGGGCATCTGGGGCACCGACTTTGCGGATGAGGACGTCGCCGAGGGCTCGCCGCGCAATCTGGCGCAGCTGCTGCATGCCGTCGCCGAGGCCGTGCGCCCGCACAACGTCTGGGTCCGCGTGCTCTATCTGCAGCCCGAGGGCATGACCGACGAGCTCATCGCCACCATCCGCGATGTCGACGAGGTGCTTCCCTACATCGACATCCCCATCCAGCACTG
>CABUVC010000075.1 GCA_902494855.1 uncultured Collinsella sp. | reverse complement strand
GCGTCGACGATAGCCGCTGGCGAGCAGCGTGCCGATGATGGCGCTCTCCTCCTCGATGGTGGCGTCGGTAAGGACCACAAAGACGAACGCCATGATCACGATGATGATGTCGAGCAGCGTCATCCACATCATGGAGTCGCCGTCCACGTCGTCGCGCGCATAGCCAATGCCCTGATTGGAATCGGCATCGATGAGGTCATCCACGCGCGCCTCGGCATCGGTCAGCGCCTCGACCATATCCTGCTCCGCATCGATGCGATCCGCGGTGGGGAGGTCGCGATCGGTAAAGGTAAAGGAGTAGGTGTAGGCAGGCGCGCCGCCGGCATCCTCGAGCGCGGCAAAGCCGGCGTCGGTGACCTCGGCCACGCCATAGGTGATGGTGTTCACCGTAAAGTCCGAATTGTTGAGGAACAGCGCCTGGCTATCGGGCTGGGTCATGATGCCGCAGATGGTATAGGTGCGGCCCTCAAGCTCGACCTTATCGCCCACGGACAGGTTGTTATTGGTGGCAAAGACACGGTCGATGGCCACCTCGTCGTCCGCCTTGGGTTCCCTGCCCTCACAGTAGGACGCGATATCGACCTTGGTGCGGTGCGCATAGGTGCGCAGCGTGCGCTTGGTGCCGTCGTCGCCGGCGGTCTTTTTGATGATGGCGTCGATGGAAAAATTCTTGTAGAGCGTGACGCCGCCGACGTCGTCGGCCGCGTCCTCGGCGGCCTTGAGCTGGTCTTTGGTGACCTCGAAGGAGGTGGTCACGCGGCCGTCCTCAATCGTGTACGCATCGCGCATGTCGTCGATAAGGCAGCCGATGGAGTGGGCCGCAAGCAAAAAGCCCGATGTAAGGGCGATGCTTCCGCACATAAGCAAAAAGATGCCCAGGTACTTGCCGATATTGCGGCGCAGCTCGCGCGGGAGACGTTTTGCGAGAGGTGACATGGCGCCGCCTACCAATCGAGCTCGGCGGCCGCAACGGGCGACTCGTTGAGTTCGTCCTCGACGATGCGCCCGTCGCGCAGGCGCAGCACGCGATTGGCCATGCGGGCGATGGCAGCATTGTGGGTGACGATGATAATGGTGCAGCCGTACTCGCGGTTGACGTCCTCCATGAGCTGCAGGATTTCCTTGGATGTCTTGTAATCGAGCGCGCCCGTGGGCTCGTCGCACAGCAGCAGGCCCGGGTTTTTGACGAGCGCGCGACCGATGGCGCAACGCTGCTGCTGGCCGCCCGAGACCTGGCGCGGGAACTTGTTGCGATGTTCATAGAGGCCCAGCGAACGCAGCAGCTCGTCAATGTTGAGCGGGTTTTTGGACAGGTGCGCCGTGACCTCGATGTTCTCCTTAATGGTGAGGTCGGGTACCAGGTTGTAGAACTGGAAGACAAAGCCCAGCTCGCGGCGGCGATACTCGCCCAGGTCGGCGGGCTTGAGTACGGTGAGGTCGCAGCCGTCCACCATAATGGAGCCGCCGTCGGCATCCTCCAGGCCGCCGATCAGGTTAAGAAACGTCGACTTGCCCGAACCCGAGGGCCCCAGCATGACGCAGATCTCGCCGCGATTGATGGACGTGTCGATGCCGTCGAGCACCGTCAGGCGCGCGTCACCGTCGCCGTAGTGTTTCTTGAGCCCCTTGACCTGGACGTAGGCTTGCTTCGTCGCCATACTACCCCCATTGTTAGCCTGTTGCTACTTTTATAGGGTAATAGTAAACCTAGGTGAACTGTTTTTCAAACAAGTCATTGGGGGTGTTCATAAACGACTAGTCGCCTGGGACACTCTTTCGCCACCCGGCACTTGGGGACGTTCCTTTCCTGCCGGGACTAGTCGTTGGGGACGTTCTTGAATGACCAGGTGGTTAGGCGCGGGATTTGGCGCGCGAGAGGGCCAGGCCTACGGCGGCAATGGCGGCGGCGAAGAGCACGGTGACGCCCAGGTCGCAGGCGATGTCGCCCAACACGGTGGACGTCAGATCCGAAGCGAGCGCCTTGCCAATCGCGTCGTTCACCCAATACGTCGGCACAAAGTGCGCCACCGTCTGCACGGCCGAGCCCATCAGCGACAGCGGCATCCAAGCGCCGCCCAAAAACGTCATGAGCATGCCGAGCAGGTTGCCCACACCGTTAAGCAGCTCCTCGCGCGCACCCAGGCTCGACAGCGCAAAGCCAACGGCCAGAGGCGTGCACGCCAGGGCAAACGTCGTCGCCAGCGCCAGGCACACACGACCCACGCCGACCTCGGCAACCGCGCCGGCAAAGCCCACGACGCCCATCATGCTCGACACAAACCAGATGCAGACGGTGATCACAGTGGCGGCCGCAAACACGGCGAGCGAACGCCGGCGCTCGGAGATTGGGCCGGCATCCATACGACGCACGCGCTCGGGCTCGTTCATGCCCGAGAACACCAGCCCCACCGACACGATGACCGACGAGATAATCGCGTACGCGCCAAAGTTGAAATACGACTTGAGCATGGCGGCGGCAGTCGAACCAACCTTGACCTGCTCAATCTGGACCTCGGCGCGCTTGGCGGCGGCATGCTCGGCGGCCTTGGCGACGCTGCCATTAGAGGCGGCGGGCTCTAGGGCCGCTGCAGCGCCCGCGAGCGAAATCCAGCGCGAGGCCTCGGCAGACGAAAGCGCCGCCGCCATGGTGCCGGCACCGTAGGTCACATCGAGCTTGGGCAGGGCCTCCCCCGCTCGGGCGGCTGCAACGAGGTCGTCCTCAAACCCCTCCGGGATAAAGAACACGCAGTCGGCGCTGCCCTTGGCGCTGTTGCTCTTGGAGAGCGCGTCCGCAAGGTCGTACGTGTCATCGCCGACCCCCGTGACCAGGTCAAAGCGTGAGCCCAGGTGCTTGGTGAGTGCCCGCGAAAGGTCGCTATTGTCGCGGTCGACCACGATCACGTTGGCATCGTAGGGCTTGTACTCGGTGAGCTGCGACGAGTTCCAGCTCACCGATGCCGCGATGAATACGCCCATGAGCGAAATGAACACCGTGTAGATGAGCAGATAGAGCGGGTGCGCGAGCGCCATGCGAAGCGCGGTCTTAAAGGTGCTCATAGCGGCTCCTTCCAAAGATCAGCGTGGCGGCGGCGACAAGCACCAGGGTCATCAGGACCAGCGCGCCGGCGCGAACGGCAAAAGGTCCCAGGTCCTCAAAGAAATACAGGCGGTTGAACATGTCGCAGATAAGCTTGACGGGGTTGAGCCAGCACTCGACCGGGCAGGCGCGGGCAACGTCATCGGCAAGCGCCATCGCTGGCTCGCCGTAGAGGCCGGCGAACAGTGCGCACGTGGTGGCAAAGCCCGTGAGGATGCCAGACTTGGACGCCTTGCCGCCCTTAACGGGAAGCGTGCCCACAAAGAGCCCCAGGCCCGTGGCGGCAAGCGCGGAAGCGGCGCCGCCCACCAGACACAGCCCCTCGCGCCCGCCAAAGTCGACGCCCACGACCAGGCGCACGTAGCCGATCGCGATCGTCATTGAGGCAAAGGAGACCAGCCACGAGCCGACAAAGATGCCGGCCAGCGACGCCGTCTTGGAAAGGCCACCCACGCAGCGGCGCGCGCCAAGGCCAGACAGATTGGGCTGCAGGTCGACGACGCTCAAGGCGGCAAACTCTGTAGACATCATCGCGACCAGGCCAAAAAGCGCGTAATAGTAGATGACCGTGCCATCGGGCGTGGTGCGTGTCAGGCTTACGCGGCAGGTTCCGCCTTCGAGCGACAGGGCGCGCGCAACCGCCTCCGGGTCGGCGAGCGCCGCCGGGTCGTCCTGGGCAATCTGCGCCATAAGCTCAGCATTTTGCGTATACGAGCTCGCCACCGTCTCAAGGATGCTGCGGTCGGTGAGTACCGACGAGGCACGCGAGCTGCCGTAGCTCGAAAGCAGCATGAGCTTGGGCGTACCCGCAGCGTCGACCGTATAGATGCCCGCAACCTCACCGGCCTTGAGCGCGTGGTCCGCGGCGGCCGCGTCGTCGCACTCGTGGATCTCGAGCAGCTGATCGTCGCCCTCCTTGGCAAGCGACGTTGCCACGTCCTTAAAGGTCGAGGCATCCCAGGCTTCGTCGGCGACGACGGCAACCGGTACCGGGTCGACCGTGCCGTCGGAGCTGAGGTTCGCAAACATAAACATGAACATCGTGGAAAGCGCGATGGGAAAGAGAGCGCCCCAGACCCACGTGCTCGGCCGACGCAGCAGCGTCTTGACCGTGATGATAATAGTGTTGAACATGGCCGCCCCCTAGTCGCGCAGCTCGCGGCCGGTGATCTCGAGGAACACGTCGTTGAGGGTCGGCGGCTCGGAGTAGATGCGGCCGAGCGGCACATCGTACGAGCGCAGCGCGTCGAGGATGTCGGTCAGGTTATGCGGGCTCGCTTCGCACGAAAACGTGAGCTGGCCCGCCGTCGCCGCCAAGTCCAGGACATGCGGCAGACTCGCAACGGCAGCAAGTGCCGCACTCGGCACCTCACCGACCTCGATTACAATCTTCTCGCCCATCTGGATCATGCGCTTGAGCTCGTCGTTGGTGCCCTGCGCCAGCACGCGCCCGCCATCCATGATCATGATGCGGCTGCAGATCTGCTCGACTTCCTCCATGTAATGGCTGGTATACACCACCGTGGCCCCTTCGTCGCACAGACGGCAGATGCCCTCCAGGATGGCGTTGCGGCTCTGCGGGTCGACCGCCACCGTGGGCTCGTCGAAGAAGATGAGCTCGGGCTTGTGCGCAATGCCGCAGGCAATGTTGAGGCGACGTGCCAGGCCGCCCGAGAGCTTGCCGGGGCGGAACTTGGCAAAGTCGCCCAGCCCGACAAAGTCGATCGCCTCGTCCACCAGCGCACGGCGGCGCTTACGGTCGCTAACGTAAAGGCTGCAGAAATAGTCGATATTCTCGCGCACGGTGAGCTCGGCGAATACCGCCACCTGCTGCGGCACCACACCGATGCGGCGCTTGAGGTCGTAGCGGGCGGGCGTCATGGGCTCGCCGAACAGCTCGATGGTGCCCTTGTCGTAGGCGAGCAGCTGCAGGATACAGTTGATGGACGTGGTCTTGCCCGAGCCGTTGGGGCCCAGCAGGCCAAAGATCTCGCCGGGGGCGATGCTCAGGTTAAAGTGGTCGAGCGCGATAAGGTCGTCGTAGCGCTTGACGAGGTTTTCGACGCGGACGATATCTGTCATGAGGCGGCCCTTCTGTTGATTGCGGCCCGGTACGATTGCATCATCGCAGGAGCCGCCGGCGCGCACCAGTGAGCTTTGTCACGAGTGTAGGGCTTGGTCGCGCGGCCCGCCGGTGCCCCCGCTTTGCCGCGTGGGAGGAATGTCACGGTTGCTCCGGGTGGCCCCTCCACCACGCGCGGCTTCGCGTACAATACCCGTATGAACAGGCTTTTCGACAAATCGATCGTGCTGGCGTGCTGTATTGCGGCCGCCATGGGTCTTGCCGTGGACGCTCGTCTGGTTGTGGCGTTTTGCCTTGGCATTATTGCCACCTCGCTGGCCGAGGTCACACAGGGGAAACGCACCCGGCGCGCGAGCGAGGCCGCGAGCTGCGCTTACATCATCGCGGCCGTCGTCGTGCCGCCGTTTGTGCCGTTTGCGCCTCTCGCCCTCTATGACATCGCGCGACGCGTGCGCCGTGAACGCATCTGGCCCGCGCTGGCGATTGGCGCCGTGTTTGTCTGCGCGCTTGTCGCGGACCTTCGCGGCGGCGCGCTCACCACCCGAACGCTCCTGCTGACCGCCATCCTTTCGGTTGCCGCCACCTTGCTATCGCTACGTACCGCCCAACTGGAGCGCGAGCAACAGCGCATGCGCCGTACCCGCGACGAGCTGCAAGAACGAGCCCTCGCGCTCGAAGCGCGCAACCGCGACCTCGCCGACCGCCAGGACTACGAAGTCGAGCTCGCGACGCTCGCCGAACGCGCCCGCATCGCGCGCGAGATCCACGATAACGTCGGGCACCAGCTCACGCGCGCTTCACTGCAGGCCGAAGCCCTACGCGTGGTCCACGCCGACGAGCCCAGGGTTGCCGCCGATTTCGCCGACGTCAAACGCACGGTTGACGAGGCGCTCCAGCTTGTGCGCACCAGCGTCCACGCGCTCAACGACAACGCTGTCGACCTTTCCGTGCAGCTCGAACGCATTGTTGAAGGCGCGCGCTCGGACGGCGGCCCGCAGATTGAGCTTGAAGTTTTGGCCGAGCATGCACCCGCCAACGTAGCCAACTGCTTTGCGGCGATTCTACGCGAGGCGCTCTCCAACACCATGCGCCACGCCCGTGCTCAGAACGTTACCGTGCGATGCATGGAGCATCCGTCGTTTTACCAGCTCATCGTTACCGACGACGGCGCCGGCGCGACCCCGGTGAACAGCCGCAACGCCGCAGAAGGCATGGGACTCGGCTCCATGCGCGAGCGCGTCGAGGCGCTTGGCGGAACCTTCACCGCCGGCCCACGCGCCGGTGCCCCCGGCTGGCGCGTGTTTGCCACCGTCCCAAAACAGCAAGGAGATGAGGCCCGATGAGGCTCATTGTTGTCGACGACGACCGCTTGGTGGTCGATTCGCTCAAGATTATCCTGGGTGCCCAGCCGCAGATCGAAGTCGTGGGCACCGGCGCCGACGGCAACGACGCGGTCGCGCTCTACACCGAACACGCACCCGATATCGCGCTGCTCGACATCCAGATGCCGGGGCGTGACGGCCTTTCGGCGGCACGCGAGATCCTCGAGCGCGACCCCGCAGCACGCGTGGTGTTCCTGACCACGTTTTCGGATGACGAGTACATTGTGTCGGCGCTCAAACTGGGTGCCCGTGGCTACTTAATCAAGACCGATGTCGCCGCCATTCCGCCAGCGTTGGCGCAGGTCATGGCTGGCAAGCGCGTGCTCGAGGGCAAGGCGATCGAGGATGTCGACTTTGATGGGGCGAACGCTGAAGCCGGTGCGACCCACCGGCCCGCAGCCTTTGCCGGCCTGACCGACCGCGAGTTCGAAGTCGCCGAGCTCATCGCCCACGGCCTCGACAACAAGGAGATCGCTGCCACCGCCTATATGGGCGAAGGCACCGTGCGCAACCACATCAGCTCAATCCTTGCCAAAATGGGCCTGCGCAACCGCACCCAAATCGCCATCGCCTATCTGCGAGGGTAGTTGCTCGAAGACCGACTGCCCCGGCGTTACAAAATGGCTGCTACTGATTTAATGCCATTTCAAAACTATGCCGGTTTACTACGATGAATCGCCCGTCTCCGACCACAGCAAATTGCGCGCTTGCAAAACCGCAGGTAGAACGTTTGCAATATTTAGAAAAATGCAGCCATGGTCGGGAATGTCGAATTCGTCGTAGTAAACCGACATAGTTTTGTTCGGGCAGCCCCGCACGAGTGCCTCCGCCAGCCTCGCGGGACCAAAATGATCCGTTTTCTTCCGCCCGCGGAGATCGGTTGACGGCGCCAACCACGAAATCGGCCCATCTACTACGTTTGACTCGATACCCCCGACCATACCCCTGTTTTCCAGAAAACTGCAGGCGTTCTACCTGCGATTTTGTTTTCGCGTTTTTGGCATGGTTGGGGGTAAGGGGTTAAACGTAGTAGATGGGCCGATTTCGTGGCGGCCCTTCCTCCCCTGCGCACAAAAGTGCCGCCACGGAGAAGGGAGACGTCTCCGTGGCGG
>CABUVC010000074.1 GCA_902494855.1 uncultured Collinsella sp. | reverse complement strand
GCGGTGCTCTATCCCCTGAGCTACGGAGGCATGCTGTACTAGTGTAGCAGATTTACGCCGCTGTAATGCAACGTATAGCCACTCTTCGAAGTTGCGGTGGAACAGCCCTCCGGAAAGTGCGTCCCACTATCCAGGCAAATTCTGGGTCAGACTTTCCCCATGGGACCTCGCTGGGAAACTGTGTCCCAGAATTTCGACTCGAAACGGGACACGGTTTCCCAAACGGGCCCGTTCCGGAAACTACATCCCGCAATCGGCACTCGAACCGGGATGCACTTTCCCGATCGAGCCTCATGGGAAACCGCGTCCCACTTTAGGGGGGCGCTCTTTAATGGCTAGTTGCCTTTGTGGAAAAGGTTCTTGATGACGGAGGGGATGCTCTTGGCGCCCTTGGCCGTCACATCGATAAAGTCGGGCGAACGAACGAGCTTGTCCTCGTCAATGTACTTACGCACCGCGCGAAGCGTTTCCTTGTCATTGCGCGTCGAAAACGTAAAGTGGCCATTCTCTTTGGTAAAGATGGCAAAACGCGTAATCTTCTTGGTGCCGCGCAAAACCTCGGCGGCAATATAGTCGACCTCGTCCCACGGGATTTGGATATAATCCTCGGGATTGCGCTCGTTATAGTACTCAAACGCCTTATTGCCCACCATCACGTTACCGTGACTGGTAAGCCCCATCAGGCAGGTTGCCGGCGTTGCCAGATCGACCGTGCTGTTCTGAGATTGCGCCATACGCGCCTCGCCCTCCAAATAAAACAATCGGACCGCATCCAGTGTACCCACCGGGTGCGGTCCGTTTCAATGGCTCAAAAGCCCTTGCCTAGCAACTCTCGGTCTTAAGCCGAAGCGTGCTTACATGAAGCCGCAGACGCGACCGATGATGCCGACGGCGAAGAGAGCCAGGATGATGACGATCGGGCTGACCTTCTTCTTGAGGAGCTTGCAGACCAGAAGGGTCAGGCACACGGCGGCAAGGCCGGGGATGAGCTGATCGAGGTTGGCCTGAAGCGTGGTGACCTTCACCGGGTCGAGTGCGTTGGCACCGACAGAGCTGTACATCGTCAATGCCTGCTTGATGCCCTCAGAACCGGCGGGCAGGTTGGCCCAGTCGATATAGGCGCCAGCGGACTGCGTGACCTTGGAGACGACCGGGGTGAAGGAAATGGACACCCAGCGCTCGACCAGGGCGCCGATGATGAACATACCCAGGATGGAAGCACCCTCGGTGACCTTGCCCATCAGACCGCCGGAGAGGTCCTTGGCGATGGAGGAGCCGACCTTGTAGCCAAACTCCTGCGTGTACCACAGGAAGGCGTAACGGATGATGTTCCACGCGAAGAAGAACAGCAGCGGACCGACGATGCTGCCGGACATAGCCAGGGAAGCGCCCAGAGCGCCCAGAATCGGGCGAAGGGTGAACCAGAAGACGGGGTCACCGACGCCGGCGAGCGGGCCCATCATACCGACCTTGACGCCCTGGATGGCGACATCATCGATCGGAGCACCGTTGGCGCGCTCCTCCTCGAGGGCGAGGGTAACGCCAATGACGGGGGCGGAAACATAGGGGTGGGTGTTATAGAACTCCAGGTGGCGCTTAAGAGCGGCAATCTGGTCATCCTTGCTGGTGTAGAGCTTCTTGATCGCAGGGATCATTGCGAAGCACCAGCCGCCGTTCTGCATACGCTCGTAGTTCCACGAGCCCTGAAGGAACTGATGACGGAAGCAAACCTTCTTGCGGTCAGCCTTGGTGAGCTGAATCTTGTTCTCTGCCATATGTATCACTCCCCTCCTACTCGTAATCGTTCAGAATGTCGCCGAGCGGGTCGCCGGAGCCACCGCCCATGCCGCCACCCTGCTTGGCCAGATCCTTAAGGCCAAGGTAGATGAGGGCAAGGGAGATGCCGATGAGGCCAAGGGCGATCAGCGTGAGCTGAGGGATGGCAGCAAGGACAAAGCCGAGGATGAAGAACGGCCAGGTCTCCTTGGTGGCCATCATGTTGATGACCATGGCGTAACCGACGGAAGCGACCATGCCGCCGCCGACAGCCATGCCGCCGGACAGCCAGTCGGGCATAGCGTTAAGCGCGTTGGTAACGGCCTCGGCTGGGATGACGCACAGAAGCACTGCCGGGATGGCGATACGAAGGCCCTGCATGAGGATGGCAGCATACTGCCAGCGCTCGATGCCGGAGAAGTCGCCCTTCTCGGCGCAACCGTCCATGGCGTGAGCGATAGCGGTAGCAATGGTACGGCAGATCATGGTCAGGAACAGACCAGCGACCGACAGCGGGACGGCGACGGCGATGGCGGCGGTAACGGCCTTGGCCGAATCGGTGGCGCCACCGTTGAGGGCGAGCACCATGATGATCGAAGAAGCGACCGAGGCCAGAGCGGCGTCAGGCGCGACAGCGGCGCCGACGTTAGCCCAGCCAAGGGCCATCATCTGGAGCGAACCGCCCAGGAGGATGCCCTCCTGAAGGTGACCGGTTACGAGACCGATAAGCGTGCATGCCACGAGCGGCTGATGGAACTGGAACTCATCCAGAATGCCTTCCATACCGGCAAGCAACGCGACAATCGCAACAAGCAGAATAGTGATTGCAGACATGTATCGGACCCTCCTTTACTATGCTTGAGCGGCCAGTTCGGCCTTAGCTTTCTTCAACATGGCGTCGAGATCCTCGGAGGAATCCGAAGGAACCTTGCGGACCTCGAACTTGACGCCCTTGGCCTTGAGAGCCTCGATGGTCTTGACATCGTCATCGCCCATAGCGACAGCGTTAGTGACGACGACCTTGCCCTTGGAGTGGGCCATGGAACCGATGTTGGCTTCCTTGATGTCGACGCCGGCCTCGATGGCCCTGAGCAGATCCTGCGGGTTCTCGAACAGCAGCATCGCCTTGGTGTCGCCAAAGCGCGTGTCCTTGACGACCTCGGCCATCTTCTTGATGGGCACGACGTTGGCATGGACTCCCGGAGGGGCAGCCTGCTCGATCATGGTCTTGCGGAGCTCGTCGTGAGCAACGCCGTCGGAGACCACGATGATGCGGTTGGGGTTGATCTGCTTGGTCCACGTGGTGGCCACCTGGCCATGAAGCAGACGGGTGTCGATACGGACGTGGGCGATCTTGATGCGCCCATCGCCGATGACCGTTCCCGGAGGGATGGCGCCTGCAGGAGCAGCGGCGGCCGCAGCCGGCTTCTTCTCCTCGGGCTCCAGAGACTCGGGCTTGACGCGCACGCCAGCCTTAGCCTCAGTCACGAGATGTTTTGCGATCGCATGTGCAGTGTTCTTTGCGTCAAAGCGCTGCGAATATGCCTCGATGAGCATAGGCAGGTTGACACCGGTGACGATAGCCCAGGAATCGTGGCCCTCGATGAGCCCGCTGATCTGGTTGAACGGCGTGCCGCCCCACAGATCAACGAGGAAGAGCACCTGCTCCTGGTCCTCGAAGGAAGCGACTGCTTCCTCGACCTTGGCACGGAAATCGTCGGGGCCCATGCTCGGCTCGAGCGAGACCACGGCAACAGACGGTTGATCGCCAAAGACCATCGAGCCCGTCTGCTTGATTCCAGCTGCCAAGTCCCCGTGGCTAGCAAGAACAATACTTACCATCACATAACCTCCTTTTTGTCTACGTATTTCCTACATGACATGAAAGGAGTATACCTGTTTGGATTGTGGAATTATAGCTAAATTCGCAAATGGTTGGATTATTTGTTTAAACGTCTAAGTTTGTTACAAATTGATTACATTGCTGGCTTATAGCTCATTGCCTGCTAAAACGTGATTTGCTGATTGTTTTCAAAGACATATAAAGGTGCACCGTTCGTTAAGACCGCTTTTAGGTGAATCCCAATGCGTCTGCGTGCCACCATTTTGTTTAAACAGACATGACTTGACTAACCGAAGCAAATATGTTTAGAACTCTAGCCCATGTAGACATTAGATGTTAGGCGATGTGGAGAGGGTTGGCGGCGTCGACGGCATCGGGGGCGTCGGAGAGGCCGTCAGGAGCAGCGTCTGCCGGGTCCTCGTCGGGGGTCTCGATCTGTTTGATCATTACCTCTTGGCCCTGCAGCAAATAGGTCTCGCCGCTACCGCAATGGGGACAGGTCTTGCCGTGCTCGACCGTCGCGTAGTCGCAGCCACACGCCTCGCAATGCGTCACGGCCTCGACGGGCTCCACGATAAGCTCCGCGCCCTGCGCGATAGGCTTTTTATCTGCTACCCAGCGCCAAGCGTCGAGCAGCAAGTCGGGAACGACGCCCGAGACCTCGCCCAGCAGCAGCGTGACGCTCGAAACGCGACGCACGCCATGAGCGCGCGCCACATTCTCAACATCGCGAATGATGTGATAGACGATTCCGAGCTCGTGCATTTATTTCCTTCCGCCGTTCCCGTTATGACTACTTACTTGCGACCGAACTTAATCTTGATGGCGCGCTTCAAAGCATACTTGCCCAGACTTGGGAGCTTTTGCTCGTATTTGACCATCGTGGAGCACTCGGGGCGGTCGCGATCCAGATGGATGGCGTCAAACGCGCACTTGGTGGTGCACAGGCCGCAGCCGATGCACTTGTTGGGGTCGACGATCGAGGCGCCGCAGCCCAGGCAGCGGGCGGTCTCGGCGCGCACCTGCTCCTCGGTAAAGGTCTCAACATACTCGCTAAACGGCGCAGCCTTCTCGCGCTCGCGGTCCACGTGGGCAACCTCGCGGCTCGCGTTGTCGTAACTCTCGATCACGACATCGTCGCGGTCGAGCGCGGTGTAGTGGCGCTGGTTGCGGCCGATGGTGAGCGTGGAGCCTGGCTGCACAAAGCGATGGATGGACACGGCGGCCTCGTGACCGGCGGCAATGGCGTCGATGGCAAAGCTGGGGCCGGTGTAGACGTCGCCGCCCACAAAGATGTCTGGCTCGGCGGTCTGGTAGGTCTGGGGATCGGCAAGGGCACCCTGGCCGCGGCCGAGCTCCACCTTGGAGCCAGCCAGCAGGTCGCCCCACACAATGGACTGGCCAATCGACATGACGACACGGTCGGCATCGACACGGCGCAGATCGTTCTCGTCGTACTCGGGCGCAAAACGGCCCTCGTCGTCAAAGACACGCGTGCAGCGCTTGAAGGTGATACCGCACACACGACCGGCCTCGTCCAGGTGAATCTCCTTGGGGCCCCAGCCGCAGCTGATGTGAGCGCCGTCCTCAACGGCCTCGCGACGTTCTTCCTCGCTGGCGGGCATCTGGGCCTCGCTCTCCAGGCAGAACATCTCAACGTGCTCGGAACCCAGACGGCAGGCGTTGCGCGCGACATCGATAGCCACGTTACCGCCGCCCACCACAATGGTGCGGCCGGGCAGCGCGTCGATCATGCCACTGTTGACCTCGCGCAAAAAGTCGACGGCCACGGTCACGTCCTCGGCATCCTCACCCGGAATACCAGCAAGGCGGCCGCCCTGGCAGCCAATGGCAACGTAGAAGGCCTTAAAGCCCTGCGCGCGCAGCTCGTCGAGCGTCACGTCGCGACCGACCTCAACGCCATAGCGGAACTCGGCACCCATCAGGCGAATGATCTCGACCTCGGCCTCGATAACATCCTTCTGCAGCTTAAAGCTGGGAATGCCGTAGGTGAGCATGCCGCCCGGGCGCTCGTTCTTCTCGAACACGACGGGCTTGTAGCCCTTCTCGGCCAGATAAAAAGCGCAGGACAGACCGGCCGGACCGGCGCCGATGATGGCAATCTTCTGGTCGAAGCCGCCGGCACGCGTCGGGGTCACCACAGGTGGGACATAGCGAGTCGCGGCATCCAGATCGCGCTGGGCTATGAACTTCTTGACCTCGTCGATGGCCACGGCGGCGTCCACACGGCCGCGGGTGCAGGCATCCTCACAGCGGCGGTTGCACACACGGCCGCAGATAGCGGGCAGCGGGTTCTCGCGCTTGATGAGCGCCAGCGCCTCGTCATAGCGACCCTGAGCCGCGAGCTTCAAATAGCCCTGAACGGCAACGTGCGCGGGGCAGGCCGTCTTGCAGGGAGCGGTGCCGGACTCATGCGTCTCGATGCGGTTGTCGTTGCGGTAGTTGGGCGACCACTTGGTGTGGTCCCACTTGGTGGCATCGGGCAGCTCCTGGCGCGGATACTCGGGCACCTGTCCGCCCGCCTTTTTGCTGCAGAGCTTCTGGCCCAGCTTGGCGGCGCCGGCCGGGCACACCTCAACGCAGCGACCGCAGGCCACGCACTTGTCCTTCTCGACCTTGGCGACATAGGCCGAGCGCGACAGGTTGGGCGTGTTGAACAGCTGCGAGGTGCGCAGGGCGTAGCACACGTTGACGTTGCAGTTGCAGATGGCGAAGATCTTGTTCTCGCCGTCGATGTTGGTGATCTGGTGCACAAAGCCGTTGTCCTCGGCCTGGCGCAGGATGTCGTAAACCTCGTCGCGGGTCACGTAATGGCCACGATCGGTCTCGACCACGTAGTCGGCCATATCGCCCACGGCGATGCACCAATCGGCCGGGTCGTCGGCACAGCCCTCACCCATCACGCGACGGCTCGCGCGGCAGCTGCAGGTGCTGGCGGCATACTTACCCTCGTATTTGTCGAGCCAGTGCTCGATATGCTCAATAGGCACCGAGGTGCTCGCGGCGTCAATGGCCTTCTCGACCGGAATGACGTGCATGCCGATACCGGCGCCTCCGGGCGGCACCATCGGCGTGGCCTTGGACAGCGGTCCCTTGGACGCCTGCTCAAAGAACTTGGCATAGACCGGGTGCTCCTCGAGCTGGCTCACGCGCATGTTGAGGAACTCGGCAGAACCCGGCACCAGCATGGGCAACACCCATTGCTTGGCGCGCTCGGGGTTTTCCCAGTTGTACTCGAGCAGACCCGTGTAGCTCATGTCGTCGAGCATCTTCTCGATCTGGGTCTCGGGCATGCCGGTGAGCTTGGCCATCTCGGGCAGCGTATAGGGACGGCGCATCTTCATCTTGCAGAGCACTTCGGCCTGCTCGTCGGTCGCGGCCTCGGCAAACGACCAGTACTCGTAGCCCAGCAGCTCGTCGCGGTGCAACAGACGGTTGGTGCAGTGCTCGCACAGTTTGACGATGGCCTCGCGCGGATGCTCCGGCAGCGGCGGCACGAACTCCGAACCGATGTCGGGCTCGGTGTAGCTAATCCCCGGTCCGTTGAGAATCATGGTTGTCCCTTCTCTTGCCACAGCCCGGCGAGACCGCGGCACCCCTCTTTTTTGCAGGCCGGGCATGCCCCCATGCCGTTCACCCGCCATTAGTTGACATTGTGTCAAAAATAGTATTGACGAACCGTCAACAATATTCAAGACTGTTAGGCGAACGGTCAGGCAAAAGAGGATGAAAGGCGGCAAAACATGAGCAACAACACAGCAGATACCTCTGTGGTCGATGCCGTCCCCGCATCCGATAGCGCGGCAAAGCGCTTGACGGGCGACGAACGCCGTCGCGAGATCCTCGCCGCCGTGCGCACCGTGAGCTCTGAGCTAGGCGTGTCGCATCTATCCGTCTCGGCCGTGACCAAGCGAGCCGGCTGCACGCGCTCATTGTTCTACCACTACTTTGCCGACATGGACGCCGCTGTCACCGCCGTCATGGACGAGGCGATCGACGGTTTTATCTCCGAGCTCGAGCAGTGGAATGCCAACCGCACCGTCG
>CABUVC010000073.1 GCA_902494855.1 uncultured Collinsella sp. | reverse complement strand
CACTCAAGTGCCAGTACCAGAGCAAAACCGCAGCTCACGTCACTCAAAAAATGCGCTCCGATCACGATACGGCCAAAGGCGACGAGCGCCGCGACCGCAGCCGCCGTCCAAAAGGCCACGCGGCGGCGCGACGGTTTTTCCTTAAAGGCCGCCGCGGGAAGCCCAGCGAGCATAAGACCGATCGCCGCGTGCGCCGTGTGTCCGCTCGCAAACGACTTGAAGCCGTCCTTGACTACACCGGCGGCAATATAGGCCCACTTGTCGGGGTTGCCAATCACCCACCACGGCTGAAACTCGAGTCCCTGCGTCACCTCGATCACGCGCATGCGCGGGCGCGACCACAGCGGCTTGACGATCACGTTGAGGATAATGGCCTGAGCAACCCACACGGCAAGTACCATCAACGCCCAGCGCGTGAGCTCGTCGGACTCGGTCGTGCGCGTGAGGCGATAGACGATAAGGTTGGCGGCGATAACCAGCACAAATGTCAGCATCAACTGAGCCGCGATGAGTTTGCCGCCAACCTTCAGGGACGAGACGATCTCGTAGCCGGCCAGGCCAACGTTGACAAGGATGCCGAGCACGGCGAGCCATTTGCTCCCCCTGGAGTCGGGACGCACCGCGCGCACGAGCATAACGCCTGCGATGCTCGCCGTCAGCTCAAACGGCAGCTCGCCGGCCGCCTCGACAAAGCGACCGTACATGCTGCCGATGTTGAACAGCGCACTCGAGATTTGATAATCAAAGAAGCTGCCCACGCCCAGACAAAGGCACAGGACAACCGCGATAATGGCGACATCTTTCTTATAGATGTATCCGAACATGCTTTCCTTTCGGTCGGGCGAAGGGCAGTCAACCTGCAATGTGGGTGAGACGAAGATGGCTTTGTCCCGTAAATACCCTTACAGGTTGAGCATAAGTAAGCGAAAACGTTCCATTTGTGGCAAGGTGGCCCGAAGGAGGAGGGAAGCGTACTTGCGTACGCGACCGACGAGTGAGGGTCAGATTGCCCAAATGGGGCGTTTGCAGCGTCGACCCGTTAGTCGTCGTCGCTAGCACCCAACTGCTGCAGCAGCATGAGTGCCGCGGCCACCGGGCCGGTGCCGTCGTTAGCGTCGAGACCGCGACCCAGGCCGCTGCCCGCGCCGGCACCCGCCTTGTAGGGCACCGACAGCTTGCGGCTCTTGGGAAAGTTCACCGCACCGTAGCGAGTCTTAAGCTCAAAGGCCACCTTCTTGGGAACGTCAACCCCCAGGAAGGTAATGCGTCCACCGCTGAGCGTGACGCTCTCGAGCCCCAAGCGCTCGCCGCGAATGCGGATGCGAGCGCGGTTGAACAAGTTGAGCCCCGCCAACGGAAGCTCACCGTGCGCTGCCTCGGTCTCCTCCTGCACCTCGTCGATACTCTCCAGGTCCTCAGCCGCCGCGAGCTTGCGGTACACGAGCACGCGCTGGTCCACCGCCGGCATGTACTCCTCGGACAAGAAGTAGTCGGCCGGCAGGTTGATGCCCACGCTCGCCGCCTCCACGCCGGCATCGTCGTCGCCGCGCGCCTCGGCCACGGCCTGTCCCAGCATCTGCGTAAACAGGTCAAAGCCCACACTCGACAGGTTGCCGTGCTGCTCGGCGCCCATAAGCGAACCGGCGCCGCGGATCTCCAGGTCGCGCATGGCAATGCGCATGCCGCTGCCCAGGTCCTGGAACTCGGAAAGCGCGGTCAGGCGCGCCGTTGCCTCCTCGGTGAGCGGCAGCTCGCCCGGGAACATAAAGTACGCATAGGCCTGCGTCGCAGAACGGCCCACGCGGCCCTTAAGCTGGTAGAGCTGTGCCAGACCCAGACGCTGCGAGTCCTCGATGATGAGCGTGTTGGCGGTCGCGTTGTCGATACCGCTCTCAACGATGGTCGTGGCGATAAGCACGTCAATCTTCTTGGTCGCGAACTCGATCATCACGTCCTCGACCTCGCGCGGGCTCATCTTGCCGTGCGCCACGCCCACGCGTGCCTCGGGCGCGGCCTCGTGCACGCGCGCCACGGCATCGTCGATGGTCTTGACGCGGTTGGACACGTAATACACCTGACCGCCGCGGCCCACCTCCAGGCGAATCGCCGCACTCACCACGTCGGGGTCGTACTCCCCCACGTGCACGATCACGGGACGACGCCCGGTCGGCGGTGTGGTGATCAGGCTCATGTCGCGCACGCCGCTTGTGGCCATCTGCATGGTTCGCGGAATAGGCGTTGCCGAGAGCGTGAGCACGTCGATTTGCTCGCGCAGGTTTTTGAGCTGCTCCTTGTGCTGCACACCAAAGCGCTGCTCTTCGTCGATGATCACCATGCCCAGGTTCTTGGGGTTCACATCGGCAGAAAGCAGACGGTGCGTGCCGATGAGCACATCAATCGTGCCCTCGGCAAACGCCTTAAGCGCGCGCTTTTGCTGCGCCGGAGTACGGAAGCGGCTGAGTACCTCGACCTCCAAGCCAAACGGGGCAAAGCGCTCAAAGAATGTCTCGTAGTGCTGTTGGGCCAGAATGGTCGTGGGGCAGAGCACCATGACCTGGCGGCCGGAGTCCACGCACTTAAAGGCCGCGCGTAGGGCAACCTCGGTCTTACCGAAACCCACGTCGCCGCACAGCAGGCGGTCCATGGGCTTGGGCGCCTCCATGTCGGCCTTGATGTCGGCGATAGCCTCCAGCTGGTCACGCGTCTCGTCGTAGGGGAAGCTCTGCTCCATCTCGATCTGCTCGGGCGTATCGGGCGGACAGGCGATACCGGTAATCGACGAGCGGCGCGTATACAGGTCGACCAGGTCAAACGCCAGCTTTTTGGCATTCTTGCGCGCCTTGTTGGTAGCCCGCGTCCAGTCGGCGGTGTTGAGCCTGGTCAAGCGCGGTTTATCGCCGTCGGGACCAACGTAGCGCGTAATGCGGTCAACCTGCTCCAGCGGCACGTAGAGCTTGTCGCCATCGGCGTATTCCAGCAAAAAGTAGTCGCGTTCCTTGCCGCCCACTTCCTGGCGCGCGATCTCGCTAAAGAGCGCGATGCCGTGGGTAGCGTGCACCACGTAGTCGCCCGGCTTAAACGGGAAGGTAATCTGCGTAATGTCAACCTTGCGACGGCTGCGCGCGCGGTTGGCATCCATGCGGGCGTTGAGATCGGCGATCGAGAACACGGCCAAATTGGCGTCGGGCACCACCACGCCCTGCGGCAGGGCAGCGTCCACAAAGGTCACGCGCCCGCGCGAGATGGTGGGCACGGCGGCGCCGGCGGCAGCCTGCGCGGCGCCCGCCTCGAGCGAGCGGGCGTTGAGCGCGTCGGCCTTACGCTCGCGAATGGAAGCATGGGCCTCCTGGCGTGCGGCACGGTCGGCGGAATCCGCCGCTGCCACGCGCACGCGCTCGCCGATAACGCCGGCATTTTCGGGCGCCGCGGTCAGCGATTCCTCAAAGGTAATGCCCTCGTCGCCAAAGGTGAGCTCCATCGACTCACGCGCGCCGCGGTCGGGGATAGCAAACACGCAGGCATAGCGCTTGCCCACGACCTCCTGGATGCGCGTCATAAAACGGTTGTCCGAGCCTGCGATGGCAGGCTGCTCAATCTTGAGCTCGGCCGTCACCGCACCGCCGGCACGGATGAGGCTCACATAGTTCAGGCGCTGCTGGGCACCAAAATCGAGCTGTTGGGCGCGCACGTACAGACCGTCCAGGCGGTCAATCCCTGCCTCGCCGGCACGGGCCTCGATATCCTCGTAGGCGCGCAGGCAATCGTCGAACAGCGAGCGCGGCTCGGACAGCACCACGAGCGCCTTGCCGCCCACGTGCGCCAGCGGGCTTACGGTCTGGCCGTACATCACCGGCAAAAAGCGGTCGAGCTCGGGCGTGACAATGCGTGCATCCACCATCTCGAGCAGCGCCGCCAACTTGCTGTCGTCCTGGCTGGCGCGGTAGAGCGCCACATGCATGTTGTGGACGGCCTCGTCGGTGAGCGCCAGCTCGCGGCACGGGAAGATCTCGATACTATCCTCGTTGCCGATGGTCTGCCCCGTGGAACTCACCATGCGGCGGATGCGGTCAATCTCATCGTCAAAAAACTCGATGCGCACGGGCGCTTTTTCCTGCGCGGGAAACACCTCGACGGTGTCGCCGTGCACACGGAACAGGCCGGGCGCGTCGGCGGCGCCGGCATTGGTGTAGCCCATGCCCACCAGACGCTGCGGCACCTCGTCAAAAGGAATCTCCTCGCCCACCGCGAAGGTCGTGGACTCCCAGTAGTGGCTCTCGACTGGTGGCACGCAACGCAGCAGCGCGCGAGCCGAGGCGACCATGATGCAGTTGTCGCCGCGCACGATGCGCCCGAGCGCCTCGCAGCGCTGGGCTACCACGGCGTCGTCGGGCGCCTGCTCGCGCCAAGGGTAGTCCTTGCGCTCGGGAAAGCGGCACACGTGCGCCAGGCCCACATAGGCGGCCAGACTACGTGCGGCGCGATCGGCTGCATCCTCGCCACTCACGATGTAGACCGTGGGGCGCGGACGACGCGCAAACTGGGCGGCGGCCATAAGCGTTCGGCCCGACTGAGACACGGCCAGCGTCACGTCCTCGCCAGAATCGAGCCCGGCCTCGACGGTCTGCAGTGCCTCGGCAGTATAGAGCTGCGCGGCTATACGGTGAATGAGCATGCTGTTCCTCCGGCATTGCAACGCCAAAAGCCCGCCGAGGCAAGCTCGGCGGGTCGTTCGTCAAATTCGTTGCCTGTCATGGTAGCGCATGGAGAGGACTCCGACTCAAGCGTACGCCCAGCCCCGCAACAAAAACGCCAGATAGAACTGGACTCGCCGGCTTCGCCAAAATCTCCCCGTCACGTCGAACGCCGCAACCACGGAAGGCTCCCCAAGAAACGGCTATTCCTCAAAATAGCTCGCAACGTTCAAACGGCTCGTCCACTCTCCTATGGTGTTGGCAAAGCCCACACGTGTGTACACGCCCGCAAAACGGCCGCGATACAGATACAAGCCTTCCATATTAGAAGCGGGCGCAAAACCAAGATCATCCACAAGTCCTTTGGGCGCCTCTCCTCGATGCGGCCCATCGACAAGCGTTCCGCGCAAGCAGGGAGTCTGATACTGCTGAGCATACTCCTGTACAATCGCCCCAGCGGCCGCAGCGCGAGCAAGCACCTGAGGCCATTCCCGTTCCGCGACATCCAAACCAGCGACAACGCCAACCGCATTGTAGCCGCCGCACGGTTTGACAATCCACCGATCCTTTTCGGCAAATCGCGACAACTGGGTGCTTTCATCCAGAATCTCGGTATAGGGCACATGCTCCCGTACAAACGATTGCTCCTCCGGGCTCAACAAGGACTGACCGGCCCGAGACCACAAAAACGCAAATACGGTCTTAGTCGCACACGGCCACGTTCTAAATCCGCCGACGACGCATGCGAGCCCTTCTTGGGCAGCCGCAATTAAGGCCGAGCGTCCGTCGCACGGCTTATCCCACAGCTCGCCGGTCACCGCGCGCCGCCAAACGCAATCAATAGGACCGGCGGCATCGCACAGCCGCCTAGCACCGCTCTCGTCTTCGCCAATCCGCAGGTCGCGCACATCCGCAAAGCGCGCCACCACACCCCGTCGCCTCATAAGGTCGACAAAATGAGCCGCATCTTCCAAGTCGATGCTTTCCGAATAGTCGACGATTGCCACCGAAGCGGGATATATCTTTGATTGCGGTGCATAGGACCTCTTGCCAGCGCAAAATCCATCATCCGATCGTGCACTATCCTCGATGCGGAGAGGATGGGTCAGCTCCCACTCTGCATAGGTCTCAAACAATGCATCTATCCAGCCGTCGCACAAATCGTACTGCCGAAAGCCTGGGTGGTCGGATGCAAACTCCTCAAAGGAAGGCGTCATTCGCACTGCCTGACAGACCGCATCGGTCACTACCATTCCGGCACTGCCGTCGGTATTGAGCTCGCAAAACGTATACGAACCGGCATCTTCGTCAAGAAAGATATCAACACGCGCAAGGGGAATTTGGCAATCATAGCCGGCATCCATAGCGCACAGGTCAGCAAAAGCCGGATCCATGCGAAACCACGCACGCACGGAGGCATCGGAACAAAACGCCCGCGTCACCTTGTCCATAATGCCGTACATGCGCTCGGCGGCCTCCTTAAGAATCGCCGTCATATCCTTGTCGAATATCTTTGGCGTCAGAGCCCAGGGCGCAGGATCACCATGGTAGAGCGCATGGGTTTGAGACAAGTATTCGTCGCCTTTGCGACGACCAGGTAGGTCACCTTCGCGCGTGCGTACGATGCGTTCAAAATAATCTTCGAGCTCTCGCGTCTTCAATGTTGCCACGTTACCCTCCATTGCTTGATTTTTTGCTCATGCTACGCCAGCACGCACGACTTCGGCGCGCTTGAATAGGCTTCTAAATTAGCAACACATTTTTGCATGAGGCGGCAGGAGGCGACAAATACTCCAGCTCAAGCGCATGCCCAGCCCCGCAACAAAAACGCCAGACGGACGAGTCGCCTGGCGTTATCAGAGTGAGCTATACGCCGAGTCTAATCGTAGACGCCCATTTTAAGCAGTGTGAAGGTCGGGGCGCCGTCACCCTGTGCGACGCGGACCGTGCAAGTCTCGGTACGGCCCATGGATGCGTCCGCTTGAATTGCGGCGATGAACTGGTTCTTTGGCAGGCCGTAAGTGCTCTCGGGGATGTCGGAAGAAAGTAACATGCCGCCAGCACTGTAGACCTCATAGGTGAGCTCGTAGATGTTGTCGCCAAGGTCAGTCGCGCCCGTAACGATGGCACACGGTGGGTTGTAATTTCCCTGGCCATATTCCTGTTTCAGATACAAGTACCCACCATGTGCTTCGGCCGAATCAGGAATCGCCTGCCCCTCCGGCGTTCTGTCATAAGTCATATCGGCATCGGAAAGCGTCAGACCCGTCAAGCGGTTGAGTTCCCTATTGATCACATCAGTCGCCACACGCTGGCTATTACCGTTGTCATAGTCGCCTTTCTCGATTCGATACGGCGCGTTGTCAATAAAATGGCACCAGATAAACTTAACCAGCTTGTATTTCTCGTCATCAGAAAGGCCGTCAGTCGAATCGAAGCCGCCCGTCTGATACCAGTCCCGATCGAAGTGCTCCTCCGTAAAGTTCGACAGGAACAGATTCGCGGCGGCATAGGTTGCCTAGTCATTGAGGTCGACCTTTACGCTGCTGCCCGTCTGCTCGGGCTCTTCCGGCTCTTCTTGCTCTTCGGCAGGCTTCCCCTTGGCGCTTCCCTTGTCCTTGTGCTCGGCCGAACCCTCGTCGGACCCAAGTACCGTAATCTGCGATGAGTTGCCCTGCCCAAGCGGACCCAGCACGCCGGTCAGCGCCAGAGCGGCACCGCCGGCAACGAGCACGCCCGCCACGCACACGCCGACAATCACTGCGCGCTTATGCGATTTCCTTTGTACGGCACCCTGCACGGGAGGCATCCCTGCCGCCGGCATCGGTGCGGGCTCAGCAGGCGCGGCCGCCGGAGAGGCGGCGCCCATGCGTGCCCCGCAGTTCGTGCAAAAATCGGTTCCGTCGGGCATCTCGGAGCCACACTTGGTGCAAAACATATTCGGGCATCCCCTTACAACAAACGGCATCTGCCGTCATCATATTGAGCCCTCGCGACCCAAATGTGTTGCGCAACATTGGCCAAAGCCTTCGGACGCCGGCAAAACGTGCCGGGCCCTACCCCGTCACGCGCACGCTGGGGCAAAGGTCTGCCAGTGGGCACTCGTCGCACTTAGGTTTGCGGGCGTCGCAGATCTCGCGGCCAAAGGTAATCCACTGGTGGTTGACCGACTCCCAATACTCGTG
>CABUVC010000072.1 GCA_902494855.1 uncultured Collinsella sp. | reverse complement strand
TGGACCGCCTGCGTGAGCTGGGCCAGAACACCCGCGTTATGCACTCGGGCAATTACTCCATCGGTATCGCAGCCCTGCGCCATCTGGTAGCGCAGGCTACACGCGAGCTGCCCGGCTTTGACTGCGAAATCGTCGAGACGCACCATAACCAAAAGGTCGACGCCCCCAGCGGCACTGCCAAGTTGTTGCTCGACGCCGTCGTCGAAGCCGAGCCCGAGGCAGGCTACCACCCCGTCTATGGCCGCGAGGGCATGTGCGGAGCACGCGATCCCAAGGAGATCGGCATGCACTCGCTGCGCGGTGGCACTGTCGCCGGCGTCCACGAAGTGAGTTTCTTTGGCCAGGACGAGGAGGTCACGCTCACCCACCGCGCCACGAGCCGTCAGATCTTTGTCAACGGCGCCCTGGCAGCCGCGCAGAAGCTCGTCGCCCGCGAACCCGGCTTCTATACGTTCGACCAGGTCATGTTTGCCTAACCAGGTATCAACCGAATCCACCCAAAGGAGAGATAGCGAATGAGCAACGCAGCCGAGATGGATGCCCAGGAGATTATCAATTACATCGCCACCGCGCCTAAAAAGACGCCTGTCAAGCTGTATGTGCGCGAGAAACCCGGCATGAAGGTTGCCTGGGGCGACGCACATGTCTACGGCGGCCGTCGCGGCAAGACCGTCTTTGGCGACTGGGACGAGCTCAAAGCCATCCTGGACGCCAACGCCGATTCCATCGATTACTACGACGTCGAGAATGACTGCCGCAACTCCGCCGTCCCCATGCTCGACCTTAAGGGCATCAACGCCCGCATCGAGCCGGGCGCGATCATCCGCGACCGCGTCGAGATTGGCGACCGTGCCGTCATCATGATGGGCGCCATCATCAACATCGGCTCCGTTATCGGCGAGGGTTCCATGATCGATATGGGCGCCGTGCTGGGCGGTCGCGCCACCGTGGGCAAGAACTGCCACATCGGCGCCGGCACCGTGCTGGCAGGCGTTGTGGAGCCCGCCAGCGCCACGCCCGTCATCATCGAGGACGATGTCATGATCGGCGCCAATGCCGTGGTCCTGGAAGGCGTGCACGTGGGCAAGGGTGCTGTAGTTGCCGCCGGCGCCGTGTGCGTCGAGGACGTCCCCGCCGGCGCCGTCGTGGCCGGTGTCCCCGCCCGCGCCATCAAGATGCGCGACGAGAAGACCGACAGCAAGACCGGCCTGGAAGAGGGCTTACGTCAACTTTAATAGTTACGCGGTTTGACAAACCGCGTTTTCGCTGACGTATGCCCAACCTGCGGCGCAATGTCAGCAACCAAGCCGAAAACAAAAAAGGCCGAAGTCCCAAAAGGCTTCGGCCTTTGTTTTTTGCAACGTCCAAGAGCAGTTTATCGATTCTCAATACTTCCGATGTTCTTGAGCTCGATGGAGATGAGGCCGTTGGGCTCGTTGACAAACTCGATGTACTCAGAGTTCGAACCCATCTCGGCCGGGAAGCTGATCTCGATGCCCGTGTCGGTACGGATCTTGTGGTTGCGCACCGCCGCGCGTTCGACCTGCTTGCGCTCCACGGGCACACGCTCAGGCACCTTCTCCTCAGTCAGTGCCGCGCGCACGCTCTCCTTGATAACCGGCTCGTCCTCAAAGACCTCATCGACGATATTCCAAGGGGGCAGTTCCTCGTCATCCTCAACTTTCTCGGCAACAGCAGCCTTAACCTTGGCGAGTGCTACAGCCGTGTTGGCACCGTGCTCCTCGGCGACTTCCTCGACCACACGCGTCACGGTGTCGATGACCTCCTTGCCCGATACCCCCGCGTCGCACTGCAGCAGGCCATCGGGAATGAGCATGCGATCCTCGCCGGCAATCTTGCGCTTCTTATCCACATAGCCGATCTCCATGGTGCTTGCACGCACGATTGCATAGCTCGGCACCTTTTGCGAGGGGTTCGGCAGAATGGCGTAGTGGCGCGCGATGTCGTTGCGCACCTCCCCCTCTTCGCGGCCCACTTCGTGCATAAAAGCCTGCTTGGAGCCCAGCAGCATCACGGCAAACCAGCGGGCATCCTCATCGTCGTCAAAATCAGCCACGAGCACGTCGGTGGACTCGGCTTTCTCGGCTTTGGTGAGCTCGGAGGAGATAAACTCCGCAATCTGCTGCGACAGGTCCACGAACTCGCGCTCGCCAAAGAAATAGCCCTTGAGCTCACCACCAAACGCAGAGTTCTCGGCAAACGTGGCGCGTTTGTTGTCGGCCGAGGTACGAGCGCGCCGCAGGTGCGTGGTTACGAAATTACGCACGGTGCGGCTCTCGATATCGAGCTCGCGCTGGCTCATAACGTTGACGGCAGAGTCAAAGTCCAGGATATGCAGAATCGCGTGATTGATTTTCATATACGGCATTCCGTTCTAGATCGATTTCGGCACGAACCAGTATAGCGGTCGATCCCGCCCCAGGCGCATCGAAGATTGGTGCATCGGGGACAGGTTGCTTTGCACCAATGGTTAGCGCAGGAGCTCGGACTGCCAAGCCTCGAGCTGTTCTGCCAAGCTCTTGCCGGCAGCGGGCATGTCGATCTGGGGACGTTTGGGCAGAAGCGCACACTTAAGAATCGCAACGATAGTCTGCGAGACAAAGCGTCGCGTATCCTTGTCAAAGCCTTGCGCAGCCTGGAGCATCACGGGCAGGCTCTCGCGTAGATTCCCAGCGATATCCGCAAACCGCTCAGCACCCGTAGCCTCAAGCACGGAGAACAACGCATCTACAAAACGCTCGCGCTCGTTAGGCGACACCGCAAGCAGCATCTCGCGAATGGAGCCATCAACGTATCGAGCACCGGCGGACAGGCGCTCACAGTACACGAAGTCGCGACCATCAACCACCCAGCTAAAGGGATTATGCTGAAGCAGGCTGAACTCGGTGCTCTCAACGATGGCATAGTCCTCCTGTGTCTCGAACATCATGCCAAAGATCGACGACCGAGGTAGCGTCTTGTCGATTCGACCGGATAGATCGGCGAAGGCGTTGCCGCTCAGAAACTCCTCGACGAAGCCCGGGCCATCATGGGAATACGCCCTTTCGATTCGCTCACGGGCGACATCGGGGCACATCGCCGCACCGTACACCGCAAGGTTTCCACCCTTGGAATGACCTCCGCACAAAAGCGGCCCGTCAATCGCATCCGCCGCCTCGTCTACATAACGCGCCGCGGATTCCTGGGCCGGCACAGGACACCGGAACGCCATGTTAAAGTCCTCTTTCCAGCCCACAATCGTGCTGTCGGTCCCCCGGAAGGCAAGATAGCTAAACCCCGCCGGAAATCGGAACGTCATGGCCGCAAACTGCTCCGTTGTCTCGGCATCACTCACGCTACGATAGCCGCAAACACGAACGCCACGGTAGCGAGGGCTTGCTGCCACAGCCTCCAACAGGGCACGACTCCCCTCCGGATCCCACAGGTCGCCAATCATGTCTTGGTAGCACTCGGCGCGCAGCAGCTCGCGTACGTCTAGGCCCTGCCAGTTCGTCAGCTCCGCCATATCACCCGGCAAACGCAAATAGGACAACCACGCAAAGACCAGGCTATCCACCGCGCAGAACGGCCGTTCCTCAAACGGATCAAACGCCGTCTGGGCATAGGTCAAAAAATTAGGCGAATCCGACATGGCCCTCCCATCAACTATGGTGCATTGGGGTGGTGCAAAGTAACCTGACCCCCCCCTCGCACTAAAAAGGCGCCCGGACCGTGTGGCCCGGACGCCTTTCATTGTAGCCTGTTGCCCAAACGAGCCGAATTTAGCAGGAGAAGTCGACGCTGTCGATGATGTCCTTGAGGGCCTTGGCGGAGGCGGTGAGCTCATGCTGCTCGTCATCGTTCAGTGGCACGGGGACGCGGCAGACGACGCCGTCGCGGCCAACGACCGTCGGCATGGAGATGGCCAGATCGGACAGGCCATACTCGCCCACCATGAGCGAGGAAACGGGCAGAACGGTCTGCTCATCACGCATAACAGCGGTGCAGATGCGCTTAACGGCCATGGCGACGCCGTAGTAGGTGGCGTGCTTCTTCTCGATGATGGTGTAGGCGGAGTTCTTAACGTCCTCGGCGATGCGCTTCTCGGCGGTCTCATGCTCCAGGTGGCCGTGAAGCTCGCAGAAGGTGTTCAGCGGCACGCCGGCAACCTGGGCGCTGGACCAAGCGACAAACTCGGAGTCGCCGTGCTCACCCATGACATAGGCCTGAACGTCGCGCGGGTCAACCTCGACGTGGGCACCAAGCATCTGCTGCAGACGGCCAGTGTCGAGCACGGTGCCAGAGCCGATGACATGGCCCTCGGGCAGGCCGGACATCTTGATGGCAGCATAGGTCAGAACATCAACCGGGTTGGAGACGATTAGCAGAATGCCGTCGAAGCCGGACTTCTTAATCTCGGGGATAATGGACTTAAAGATGTTGACGTTCTTGTTGACCAGGTCCAGGCGGGTCTCACCGGGCTTCTGGGCAGCGCCAGCGGTGACGACGATCATGGCGGCGTCGGCGACATCGGAATAATCGCCGGCGTAGATCTTCATCGGCTCGGCAAACGTCATGCCGTGCGCGATATCCAGGGCCTCACCCTCGGCGCGGTTCTTGTCCACGTCGATGAGGACCATCTCGGAGAACAGACCGCTCTGCATCAGTGCGAACGCCGAAGACGAACCGACGAAACCGCAGCCGACAATAGCGACCTTCTTCTCGTTAACCATTAGAAACTCCCATCTCTCTCCACAAACAAGCCGCCCGGGAACGACCCGAGCGGCTTGTCGTAATCCCAATACATCCAATCGGGACTTTGATTATGCTCCTATTCGCAGCCAAAAATCGACCGTTTACCGAAATTGTTTGCAGAATTCGTAAAATAACTGCACGAAATCGGTTTCGAGCTATTGACGAGCCGAAATAGCTTTCTAATACAGGCCCGCCTCGTGAATGGCCTCGACAGCCAAAGCGATCTGGTCGGGCGGCAGGACCAGTGCCATACGCACGTGCCCCTCGCCCGAAGGGCCAAAGCTCGCGCCCGGCGTCACCACAACGCCGGCCTTCTCCATAAGCTCCTCACAAAACGCCATGGAATCGGTGCGACCACCGGGAAGCTTGGCCCACACAAACATAGAGCCATGCGCGTTGGGACGCTCCCAGCCCAGGCCCTCAAGACCGTCGCACAGGGCATCGCGGCGCTCCTGGTACTTCAGACGCTGCGCCTCGACCTCATCGCGCGGACCGTTCAGGCAGGCGATAGCAGCCTTCTGGATCGGGAAGAACATACCGAAGTCGATCTGGCCGCGCAGCTTGGCAAGGGCCGAGACCACATCCTCGCGACCGACCAAAAAGCCGATGCGGGCACCGGTGACGTTAAACGACTTGGAAAGCGAGAAGAACTCCACGCCCACCTCAAGCGCACCGGGATACTGCAAGAAGCTGCCGCCGGGCTCGCCGTCAAACACGATGTCGGAGTACGCGTTGTCATGAACGATCAACAGATCATGCTCGCGGGCAAAAGCGATAATCTCCTCGTAGACCTCGGGCGTACCCACCGAGCCCACCGGGTTGGCGGGCAGCGACACGATCATATACTTGGCACGATCGGCAACCTCGGGATCGATGCCCGCCACATAGGGCAGGTAATTGTGCTCGGCAACCAACGGATAGTATTCGAGCTTGGCATCGGCGATCTTGGCACCCGCCTCAAAGACCGGGTAGCACGGATCGGGAACCAGAATGGTGTCACCCGGATCGAGCAGGGCCAGTCCCAAATGGCCCACGCCCTCCTGCGTGCCGTTGCACGACTGCACCATAGACGGCGTAATGCCCGAAACGCCAAAGCGACGCTCATAGTAATCGCACACGGCCTGCTTGAGTTCGGGCAGGTCGCGCAGGGCATACTTCCACATCTCGGGATCTTGGGCTGCCCGCGTGAGCGCCTCGACCACATGGTCGTACGGCTTAAAGTCGGGCGTGCCCACGCTCATGTTGTAAATGGTCTTGCCCTGAGCCTTCAGCGCGAGAAGCTTGTTGTTGAGCGAGGCGAAGACCTCCGCGCCAAAGCGGTCGAGACGCTGCGATGCCTGCATGGTGCCACCTTTCGATATGAAAAACGCGGCGCTCCGACAAGAGCGCCGCGCGATACGGGCCATCAGATTGCAAAAGTGTAACGCTTGCAACCCCCGTATTGGTTCAATTTAGCCAACCTTAGTCAACTGGATTGAGCGCGTCGATCTGCGCAAGCCACAGACGCGAGCTAGCGTCACTCGGCATACGCCAATCGCCGCGCGGGCTGAGCGTCACCGAGCCCACCTTGGGACCATCGGGCAGGCAGCTGCGCTTAAACTGCTGGGCAAAGAAGCGACGATAGAACGTACGCAGCCACGTGTGGACGATCTTGGCGTCGTAGACGCCCTCGAAGCTCTTGAGCGCCATGCGGTAGATCTTGCCAGGCTCAAAGCCAAAACGCAGCAGGTAGTAGAGGAAGTAGTCGTGCAGCTCGTACGGGCCCACCAAATCCTCGGTCTTCTGCGCAATCTCGCCGTCGCCCGTGGGCGGCAGAAGCTCGGGGGACACCGGCGTATCGAGGATATCGAGCAAGACCTCGGCAATGCGCCCGCCAAAGACATCGGCGGCATAGCGCACCAGATGGCGCACAAGCGTCTTGGGCACGCTCGCGTTGACGGCGTACATGCTCATGTGGTCGCCGTTATAGGTAGCCCAACCGAGCGCCAGCTCCGACAGGTCGCCCGTGCCAATGACAAAACCGCCAGCCTGGTTGGCCAGATCCATCAGAATCTGCGTACGCTCGCGCGCCTGGCTGTTCTCGTAGGTCACGTCCTGCACGGCCGGATCATGCTCAATGTCCTTGAAGTGCTGCTCCACAGCCGCGTGGATCGAAACCTCGCGGAAGCTCACACCCAGGTCGCGAGCGAGCGACTCGGCATTCGACTTGGTGCGATGCGTCGTGCCGAAGCCGGGCATGGACACGGCTGTGATACCAGTGCGCGGCAGGCCCAGTGCATCGAAGGCACGCACGGTCACAAGCAGCGCTAGCGTGGAGTCCAAGCCGCCCGAAAGGCCGATAACCGCAGCCTTGGTACCCGTATGGGCAAGGCGGGTCTTGAGGCCCGCAGTCTGCAGATCGAGGATCGTCTCGCAGCGCTCGGCCAAGTCGCCGTGGTCGGCCGGCACAAAGGGCGCGCGCGGGAAAACGCGGTCGATATCGCAGGCATCGCGCAGGACAGGTTCTTCGGCCAGCACGCCCTCAAACGAAAACTCAACGGTCGTGGCCTCCGGCGCATCGTCCGCGCGCGTCCACGTCGTCGAGCGACGGCGCTCGGCAACCAGACGGTCAAGATCGACATCGGCGACGGCCATATCGCAGGTAAGCAGTTTGGTCGCGGCGAGCTTCGAGCCGTTTTCGTAGACGAGGTTCTCGCCCGCAAAGACCATATCGGTCGTGGACTCGCCCTCGCTCGCGTCTGCATAGGCATAGGCACAGTACAGGCGTGCGCTCTGATTGGAGATAAGGCTGCGGCGATAGTCTGCCTTACCGATGATTTCGTCCGAAGCCGACGGGTTGAGAATCACCGTCGCACCGGCAAGCGCCATCTCGGTCGAAGGGGGTGCCGGCACCCACAGGTCCTCACAGACTTCAACGCCCAGCACCAGGTCCTCGGCGTCCTCATCGCAGCAGCGGTAGACAAGCCCCGAACCCAGCGGGACCGGACCCTGACCGGCAAATTCAAGCCAAACGGGATCGGTAGGTGCCGGAGCAAACCAACGGCGCTCATAGAACTCGCCATAGTTGGGCAGATACTTTTTTGCCGTAAGGCCCAAAAGCTCGCCCGCACAGCAAACGGCCGCGCAGTTGTAAATGTTCTCGGTAACTGCAACGGGAAGACCGATGGTAAAGACGATCGGCAACTCACGGGTTTCATCGAGGATGCGCACCAGCGCCGCCTCGCAGGCATGAAGCAGCGTGCGGTTATGGAACAGATCAGCCGCGGTATAGCCGCACAGGTTGAGCTCG
>CABUVC010000071.1 GCA_902494855.1 uncultured Collinsella sp. | reverse complement strand
CCGGCAATCGACATGAGCCAGTTGCTAATGGGGTTGGAAGAGCTCAGCATCGCCATGGTACCGCAGCCCATCAGGGCAAACAGGCCGACGGAAAGGCGCAGCGCCTCCATGTGTCCAAATCGAAAGAACGGCTGTGCTAAAAACACCATCATGAGGGAGATGAGCATCGATGCGGCGGAGGCTATTGTGATCTCAAAGACGGTCTGTCCCGTCGAGGGAATGCCCGTGTGATCGAAGAACGGAAGGGCGATGATGTTCAAAAGCACGGCGGCGCATGCCATGACGGCCGAGAAAGCAATAATGCACAGGTAGCGTGCGCAGATGATGTCTTTGCGCGAGAACGGCAGCGTTGCCCGATAGCGCTCCCAGCCGTTTTGGTTATCGTAGCCAGCCAGTGAGTTCATGATTATGATGGGTGACATGGCGCTGACCGCGCAGGCGCCGGCGCTCACACCGGAATCGCCGTCCGATGCGTTGGCAAGGGTTAGCACGACGAAGATGAACAGGCCGACGCCCGCAATGCTCGGGATGAGCGTGCGAGCGATGGCGAGCTCGGACATAAAGGCGCGTTTCATTTTGAAGCCCCTTTCAGCGTGAGGCGCAGGTAGTCGTCAATGGTTACCCGATCGCAGGGAATCTCGGGAAAGGCCTCGAGCGTTTCGCGACGGTTGGGCACGAGCACGTCCACGCTGTAGGCGTGGCGGGCGGCATGGGCACCTTCGACGCAAGCCATAAGCTCGGCGGCCTGCGCTTGGGTGCAGTGGGCGATGCCGGCTCGGTCGGTAATGTCCTCGCGCGGCAGGTCAAAAATAATCGAGCCATTATCGATGCAGATGACGCGGTCGGCGGCGCGATCGAGGTCGGACGTAATGTGGCTCGAGAGCAGCACGCTGTGCTGGCCGTCGGCGACAAAAGCAAGCAGCTCATCGAGCAGTTCCTCGCGCGCCATGGGATCGAGGCCCGCGGTGGCTTCGTCCAAAAGGAGTAGCTTGGCATTATGGCTGAGTGCACAGGCAAGCTGCAGTTTCATGCCCATGCCGCGGGAGAGGTCCTTGACCTTTGTCTTGGGATCGAGGCCAAATCGGTCGATGAATCCGGCGAACGTTTTGCGGTCCCACGTGGGGTACGCCTGACCTACGAGTGCCTCGATCTGGCCCACCTTGAGCGTTGAAGGGAAGGGGCATGTGTCCAGGACGAGACCGACGCGGGAGCGCAGGCAGCGCTGTGTCTCATCGGGCGCGTCGGCGCCACAGCGCTGCCCAAACAGGCGCACCTCGCCGGCATCGAGCTTGATAAGCCCGAGCGCGGCGCGAATGGTCGTTGTCTTGCCGGCACCGTTAGCGCCCACAAAGCCAACAATCTGGCCGGGCTCCACGGCGAGCATGACATCACGCAGCGAAAAACGGTCGCTCACGCGGCGTGAGACACCTTTGAGTTCTAACAAGTTTTGCATGGTATAGCCTTTCTTGCAGATGGCTACTGCATGGTTTCGGGGGCTACCAGGTCGAGCATCTCGTGCAGCTTGTCGCGCGTGACACCCAGGGTTTCGGCTTGGCTCGCCGCTTTCGCAAGCAGCTCTTCGATATGGCAGAGCTGGTTTTCGCGCAAGAGCTCCTGGTTGCCCTCGGCGACAAAACAGCCCTTGCCCTGCACGGTGCAGATAAACCCGAGCTGCTCCAGGTCGGCGTAGGCGCGCTTTGTGGTGATGACGCTCACGCCAAGATCGCTCGCGAGTGCGCGGATGCTGGGGAGTTTGGCTCCCGCGGCGAGCGTGCCCGAAAGGATTTGAGCTTTGACCTGCGAGGATATCTGCTCGTAGATGGGCTTGTCGCTCGAATTGGATAGGATAATGTCCACAGCGGCTCCTTAGCTGTTGGGCTACACGTGTATATAACCGGTAATCACAGTATATATACACTATGCACAGTTATGCAAGAGGCAAATACGGATTGGGCCGGCTACCCAGGCCCCAACTGATGAATTTGTCCTGATAGGCGCCCTAGAGCGAGATTTCGCGGCTACAATAGTGCGGTTACAACGACGTAATGCACTCAATGCAAGAAAGGATCCGCATGGCAAGCCTGTCGGATGAAATCTCGTCGCGCCGCACATTCGCGATCATCAGCCACCCGGACGCCGGTAAGACCACGCTTACCGAGAAGCTGCTGCTCTATACCGGCAGCATCCAGACCGCCGGCTCGGTCAAGGGCAAGAGCTCGGCCAAGCATGCCGTTTCGGACTGGATGGACATCGAGAAGGAGCGCGGCATTTCCGTTACCTCCTCGGTGCTGCAGTTCACCTACAACGGCGCCTGCGTCAACATCCTCGATACCCCCGGCCACCAGGACTTCTCGGAGGATACCTACCGTACCCTTATGGCCGCTGACGCCGCGGTCATGGTCATCGACGGCGCCAAGGGCGTCGAGGCCCAGACCAAAAAGCTCTTTAAGGTCTGCACACTGCGTCACATTCCCATCTTCACCTTTGTGAACAAGCTCGACCACGAGGCTCGCGATCCGTTTGAGCTCATGGAAGAGATCGAAAACGTCCTGGGTATCAATACGTATCCCATGAATTGGCCGATCGGCAGCGGCCGCAACTTCCGCGGCGTGTTCGATCGTCAGACCCGTCGCGTCATTGCCTTTGAGGGCGACGGCCACGCCAACGCCACCAAGAAGGTCGCCGAGGTCGAGGCCGAGCTGGGCGACCCCGCCATGGATGAGCTCATCGGCGAGGAGAACCATAAGAACCTGATGGACGACATCGAGCTGCTCGATGGCGCCGGCGATGAGCTCGACCTGGATGCCGTGGCCTGCGGCAAGCTGAGCCCGGCGTTCTTTGGCTCGGCGCTCACCAACTTTGGCGTGGAGCCTTTCCTCAAGGAGTTCCTGCGCCTGGCCCCGACGCCGCGCGCCTATACCGATACGCTCACCAGCGAACCGGTCGATCCCTGCCGCGACGACTTTAGCGGCTTTGTGTTTAAGATCCAGGCCAACATGGACAAGAACCACCGCGACCGCATCGCCTTTGTGCGCATTTGCTCGGGCAAGTTCGAGCGCGGCATGGACGCCTTCCACGTGCAGGGTAACCGCAAACTCAAGCTTGCCACGGGTACCTCGATGATGGCCGATGACCGCGCCATCGTGGACGAGGCGTATGCGGGCGATATCGTGGGCCTGTTCGATCCGGGTATCTTTAGCATCGGCGACACTGTGTGCTCCGGCAAGCGCCACGTGCAGTATCCGCAGATCCCGACGTTTGCCCCCGAGATGTTCGCTCGCATTACGCAGGTCGACACGCTCAAGCGCAAGCAGTTCGTCAAGGGCATGGAGGAGCTTGCCCAGGAGGGCGCCATCCAGATCTTCCGCGAGCTGGGTGCCGGCATGGAGAGCGTCATCGTGGGCGTGGTCGGCGTGCTGCAGTTTGAGGTGCTCGAGCGCCGTCTCAAGGCCGAGTACCGTGTTGAGGTTCGTCGCCAGCCACTGCCCTATACGGACATCCGCTGGATCCAGAATGACCCCGACACCATCGATATCCCAGGCCTTTCGCTCACGCGCGACACGCTGCGCGTCGAGGATATGCGCGGCGGTAAGCTGCTGCTGTTCACGAGCCCGTGGAACGTGGATTGGGCAACCGACCACAACCCCGACCTGATCCTGTCGGAGTTTGGCAACGTAGCCTTTTAACGCATCGGCGCGGTGGTCCTGCGGGGCTGCCGCGCCATTTACTTGCCTGATGCCGTGTGAGCGGCTATCATACCCACCGTCGTCTCAAGACCGAGACGTCCGAGCAGTTCGGGTCCGATATCCTACTCGTTAAACCTAAAACCAAAGGAGTACATAATGATCAAGAAGGTCATGGAGGACTACAAGGTCCTGTTGCGGAGCATTCCCGCGGCAACGGTTTCGCTGTTTTTCGTGAGTGTCATCATGATGAACCTGCTGGCCAACAAAGAGCTCATCAGCCTGCCGTATCTGGCACTCGATTGCGGCTTTGTGGTGAGCTGGGTCTCGTTTTTGTGCCAGGACATGATCTGCAAGCGCTTTGGCGCCAAGGCATCCATCAAAATCTCCATCCTCGCGCTACTGGTCAACCTGGCCGTGAGCCTGTGCTTTTGGGCATGTTCGCTCACGCCCGGCATGTGGGGCGCCTACTACGACACGGGCATGATCGAGGTCAACACCGCCCTTAACGCCACCATCGGCGGCACCTGGTACGTGGTGCTGGGCTCTTCGCTGGCAATGCTCGTTTCTGCCGTGGTTAACTCCACGCTCAACCAGTCGCTCGGCCGTATGCTCAAGAAGAATAACTTTGCGAGCTTTGCCTTCCGTTCCTATGTGTCCACGGGTGTTGGCCAGTTTATCGACAACCTGGTCTTCGCCATCGTGGTGAGCCACACGTTCTTTGGTTGGACCTGGGTGCAGGTCCTCATGTGCTCGCTGACCGGCGCTGTTGCCGAGCTGCTGTGCGAGGTCTTCCTGAGCCCCGTGGGCTACAAGGTCGTGCGCGGCTGGGAGCGCGAGAATGTGGGTTCCGAGTACCTCGAGCGCCACGCAACCGCCTAAGGAGCAAGTATGCGGGTTTTGATCACGGGCGCTTCGGGCGGTATCGGAGCCGCGTGCGTGCAGCGCTTTTTGGATGAGGGCCACGAGGTCGTGGGCTTTGATCTGCTGTCGCCGGCGATCGAACACGAGCGCTACCGCCATCTGATCGTTGATGTCCGCGAGCCGGACTCGTTTCCAAGCGACCTTGAGCCTCAGGTAATCGTGAACGTTGCCGGTACGCAGGATTCGGCCGACGACATCGCCGCCAACCTGTGTGGCACCATCAACGTGACCGAGCGCTACGCCTTTGTGGGGGAGGGGCTCGCCGCCAAGCCTGCGCCGGCTATCAAATCCGTGGTCAATGTGGGGTCGGCGAGCGGACATACGGGATCGGAGTTTCCCGCCTATGCCGCCAGCAAGGGCGGTGTTATCGCCTACACCAAGAACCTTGCAAACCGCCTGGCACCGCAGGCCATCGCCAACAGTGTGGACCCGGGCGGCGTTATAACGCCGCTCAACCGTTGCGTGATGGAAGACGAACACCTGTGGAACCAGATTATGGAGCTCACGCCGCTTAAACGCTGGGCCACCGCCCAAGAGATCGCCGAGTGGATCTACTTTGTGGGCGTGACCAACCGGTTTATGACCGGGCAGAGCCTGTTGATCGATGGCGGCGAGGCCGGCCGCACGCAATTTATTTGGCCCGAATAGGAAACGCGCCCGATGGAAAGCCGTCGGGCGCGTTTTTGGTATATCGATTTTTAGTCGAGGCAAGTCCAGTTGACGGGGGCCGAGCCGTGTTGTTCGAGTAGCCGATTGGCAGCGGAGAAGGGGCGCGACCCCATAAAGGCGGGGAGTTCTGCCGTGGCACGGTTGGCCGAAAGCGGCGAGGGGTGCGTAGAGGCCAGGCAGAACTTGCCGGTTGCCTTGCCCGCGCCGGTAGCGGCGAGCTTGCCTTCGACCATCTGCTGGGCAAAGCGGCCCCATGCCAAAAAGACTACCGGTTGGGGCAGCTGGCAGCAGCGTTCGATAACGTAGTCGGTGAGCGTGCTCCAGCCCAGTTTGGCGTGCGAGTTCGCGGCATGCTCGCGCACGGTGAGCGTAGTGTTGAGGAGCAGGACGCCCTGTTGTGCCCATGGGGTTAGGTCTCCCGTGGCGGGAATGGGGCAACCCAGATCGGCTTTGAGTTCCTTATAGATGTTGCGCAGGCTCGGCGGCAACTTGGTTTGCGTCGCGGGGACCGAGAACGACAGCCCCATTGCCTGGTTGGGTCCGTGATAGGGGTCCTGACCCAAGATGACAACCTTGACCTGGTCGGCCGGCGTGTAGGCGAGGGCATTGAGGATGTCGTCTTGTGCCGGGTAGATAGTCTGCTCGGCACGCAAAAGGGCGATGCGCTCGAGCAGCTGGTTCGTAGTGTCACGTACCGGCTGCGGTGCATCGCCCAACCAAGTTGCTATGTTGCGGTCGCGGGTTGCGGCGTCCATGGGGCTCCTTTACGTCAGATGCTCTGTTTGCATCTATTGTAAAGGCGCACCGGTTGCCTTTATGCCACGGCTGTATGAAGAGCGGGGTCTACGAGACGTGCTCGGGCGCTCCTGCCATGCGAGCCTGTCCATGCGCGCGAAGGCGCGGAAGCTCGACGGTTGCCACCATGACGCCGGTGAGGATGAGGGCGGCGCCAAAGAAGGCGATGGGGCTCAGGACTTCGCCGACCAGGAAGAACGAAAAGACGGCGGAGCATACCGGCTCGAGCGAGAAGGCGAAACCGGTGGTCTCGGCAGGCACGTGGGGCTGCACGAGCGTTTGGGTGATAAAGCCGTAAGCAGAGCAGATGAGTGCGAGCGCAATGACGACCACGATCTCGCTGGGCGTACTGGGAAGCGTGAAGCCGCCAAAGGTGAATGCGGCGATGCCCGAGAACAAGCCGCCAAAGCCCAGCTGCCAAACGCCCAGAGCCAGCGGGTCGACATCTTCGACAAAGCGCTTCGCCACAATGATGTGTCCGGCGTAGACAAAGGCGGAGAGCAGCATGATGATCGCGCCCGGGTTCAGGCTGGTAAAGTCGGCGCCCGAGAGCAGCAGCATGCCGCAGGTGACGATGGCGGTGCCGACGAGCACTTTGCGCCCGGGGGCGCGACGCAGCAGGGCGGCGTTGGCAAACGGTACGATCACGACCGTCAGGCTCTGCAAAAAGCCGGCAGTGGAGGCAGAGGTGAGGCTGGAGCCCAGGCACATGCAGGTGAGCTCGGTTGCCATAATGGCGCCGATGATGGCGGCACGGACCATAAGGTCGCGGTTGATGCGCAACGCGTGCTTGTGGAAGAGCAGCAGGCAGACCACAAAGGCGATGATGCAACGTAGCGCGACGATGCTCGTGGCGTTCATGCTGTCCATGCCGATCTTCATGAGGGGATACGAAAAGCCCCATGCGACGGGAACGGAAAATGAGAGCGCGATTGCTTTTTTGCGATCCATGGGACTCCTTTTGTTACAGAACGGTTTCGCAAAAAGGATTCTGCTCCCAGATGTGGATGTAGTAAAGCGAATGTATCTTCAGTATGATTAAGAAATACTAATGTAGGCAGAAAAAGCCCTGGCAAAACGTTTTACGGCTGCATTGATGTGGAGGCACGATGGCATCGCGGTATCAGATTGTATGTATGGTGGTCGATTGCGGCAGTCTGAAACGTGCGGCGGACGAGCTGGGCTATACGCAAAGTGCGGTGAGTCAGGCCGTCAAGGCGCTCGAGCGCGAGCTGGGAACCACGCTTATCGAGCGCGGAAAGCAGGGCGTCTCGCTTACGCGCGACGGTAAACAGTATCTGCCGTATCTGCGCCAGATTGTGACTGCCGAGGCTGAGCTCGAGGGCAAGCGCCAGGAGCTGCTGGGGCTTTCGTCGACCGATATTCGCATCGCGACGTTTACCAACGTGAGTCGAACCGTGTTACCGCGCGTGATCCGCGACTTTGGGGCGCTGCACCCGGGCGTACGCTTTACCCTTAAGCAGGGCGACTACACGCGCAACGCCCAATGGGTGCACGACGGCGTAGTGGATTTTTGCTTTACTGCACGCGGGTTTACTGCTGGCCTCGAGAAGCGCGTGGTCTATCACGACGAGTTGGTGGCACTGTTGCCTGTCGCGCATCCGCTGGCGGCAAAGGAAAAGGTGACGCTCGCCGACCTGGCTTCCGAGCCGTTTGTGCTTCTGGATGAGGGCGAACAGAGCCTGGTGCTCGATGCATTCGCGGCGCATGGCCTGTCGCCGCACGTGACGAGCGAGGTCACCGACGACTACACCATCATGGCGATGGTGGAGGAGGGCCTAGGCGTGAGTATGCTCTACCGTCGTACTGTGGAGGGCATGCGGGCCGATATCCGCGTACGTCCCATCGTGCATGCTCCCTCGCGCGACGTGGTGGCAGCTTGGCGCAGCTGGGACACCATGCCTATCGCCACGAGGCGTTTTATCGACTATATGAGCTCGCATATTGTCAATTAATGACTGGCGTG
>CABUVC010000070.1 GCA_902494855.1 uncultured Collinsella sp. | reverse complement strand
CGCTCGCCGCTCATTGGTAAGGAGGTCGTCCATGAATCAGGTGGAGCAGAGCGTCGCCGAGTATGTCGACGAGGTCTGGGAAGATGTCGTCGCCGATATCGAGCAGCTGGTGAGCTATCCGTCCGTGGCAGTTTCTGCCGATGCAGAGCCCGGCGCGCCGTTTGGCCGCCCGGTCCGTGACGCGCTCGATTGCGCGCTCGGCATCGCGCAGAAGCTCGGCTATCAGACGAGCGACGACGAGGGCTATGTGGGCATTGCCGATATTCCTGGCCGCGGCGACAAGCAGCTCGCGACCATCTGCCACGTGGACGTGGTGCCCGCCGGCCCGGGCTGGAACACCGACCCGTTTGCGATGGAGCGTCGCGAGGGCTGGCTGCTCGGCCGCGGCGTTATCGACGACAAGGGTCCGGCGGTGCTGTCGCTCTACGCCGGCGCCTATCTGCTCAAGCACGGCATTGTTCCGCGCTACACCTTCCGCGCACTGCTGGGCTGCGATGAGGAAGTGGGCATGTCCGACGTTCACCATTATCTGGAGAACCACGCGAACCCCGACTTTCTGTTTACGCCCGATGCCGAGTTCCCGGTCTGTAATGCCGAGAAGGGCCAGTTTGGGGCGACATTTGTGAGCTCCAAGATCGACGGCGGGCGCATTGTGTCCTGGAGCGGTGCCGAGGCGAGCAACGCCATTCCGTCGCAGTCTATCTGCGAGCTTGCGATTGCCGCCGATGAGCTGCCGGCGCCGGTCGAGAACGGCGACCGCCTGGAGATCACGGCGCTCGATAACGGGCATGCGCAGATTTTCGCCCACGGCATTGGCGGTCATGCCTCGATGCCAGAGGGAACGATCAACGCCGTCGGGCTGATCGTGGCGTATCTGCGCGAGGCCGAGGACGCGTTTGGTGCACGCGACGAGCGCCTGCTGACGCCTGCCGAGCACGAGTTCGTCAAGTTCCTGGCCTTTGTGCATGCGGACGCCTATGGTCGCGGCCTGGGTATCGATGCGACGAGTCCGGCGTTTGGCCCGCTTACCTGCAACGCTGGCGTCATCCGCGTGGCGGATGGCCATATTGAGCAGGTCATCGACGTGCGCTTCCCCGACAGCACGAGTGCCGATACCATCCGCGAGCAGCTCGATCCGCTCGTGGGCCGTTTTGGCGTGACGTGCCGTGTGGGTCGTGCGAAGGTGCCGTTCTCGGTCTCTGCCGACGATCCGGCCGTGAAGGCGCTTATTGATACCTATAACGAGTTTACGGGCAAGCATGCTGAGCCCTTTGCCATGGGCGGCGGCACGTACGCACGCAACTTTGCCCGCGCCGTCTCGTTTGGCCCCGAGGAGACCGGCCTGGAGCTGCCCGCATGGGGCGGCCAGATGCACGGCCCCAACGAGTGCGCCAACGAGGAACAGCTCAAGCAAGCGCTCAAGATCTACATCGTGGCAATCCTGCGCCTCAACGAACTCGAGCTGTAGGGCTTCCCCAGGCACCCGACCTTGCCCCTCAAACCGTCGCTTGCGTACCAAAGTACGCGGCGCTCCTCTTTCGGGGCAATCTCGGGCACCTGGGAAACCCCTATATCCTGCTTGGATACAAACTTGCATTACGAGCCCGGTGCTTTTGCCCGGGCTTTTTGCGTCACTTGGGGACGCTCCTTTTGTGCCGGCAGATAAGGAGCGTCCCCAAAAGCCGGCAGATTGACTTTGCCAAAACATCGGCGTTGCTGGGGTAGTCGTTGGGGACGTTCTTAAACGACTAGTCAAACAAGAACGTCCCCAATGACTACTTTCCTCTGGTGTAAAAGGCGGGTCATGCTTGGTGGCGGGTTTGTTATCCGTTTGTAAAGGCTGGGCAGAGCTTGCGGTAAGGGTCTATCAAATGTCCGTAAGAAACCGCAGATAAGGCGGTCGTCGCCCGATCGAGACCGTATCTTTCCAAACAGCAAAGCGGGCAGGGTGCCCGCGAGTCGCATGTATGAAAGGAAGATCATGCTCGATCAGGCTTATTCTCGTCGTCAGTTCCTCGGCCTCGCTGGTGGTCTTGCCAGCATCGTCGGTCTCGGTCTCGTTGGTTGCGGCGGCTCCAACGCCGCCAACACCGCTGCTGAGGGCAGCGCCGCTGCTGCCGAGTCCGTCTCGGGCGAGGTAACCTACGACGGCGCCTCCTCGTTCCAGGCTCTCGTCGAGGCTGCTGCCGAGAAGTTTATGGATGCCAACCCCGACGTCTCCGTCTCCGGTTCGGGCAACGGTTCGGGCAAGGGCCTGACCGCTGTCGCCGCCGGCACCGTCACCATCGGTAATTCCGATGTCTTCGCCGAGACCAAGCTCGAGGCCGATCAGGTCAAGAACCTCGTCGATCACGAGGTCGCCGTCGTGGGCATGGGCCCCGTCGTCTCCAAGAACGTGACAGTCGACGACCTGACCCTCGAGCAGCTCAAGGGCATCTTCTCCGGCCAGATCACCAACTGGAAGGAGGTCGGCGGCGACGACGCCAAGATCGTCGTTCTCAACCGCAAGGCCGGCTCCGGCACCCGCGCCACCTTCGAGGCCGCCGTCTTTGGCGACGAGGCCGTCGACTTTAAGGGCGACGCCGAGCTCGACAAGTCCGGCGATGTCCAGACTCAGATGGGCAGCACCGACAACGCCATCTCCTACCTTGACTTCTCGCACTTCGATGACTCCAAGTTCAACGCCATCATGGTCGAGGGCGTCGAGCCCAAGAGCACAAACGTCACCGACGACTCCTTCAAGATCTGGGCGACCGAGCACATGTACTGTGCTAAGGACGCCGACGAGGCCACCAAGGCCTTCCTGGAGTTCATGCTTTCCGACGACGTCCAGGGCAAGCTCGTCGAGGAGCAGGGCTTTATTCCCGTTTCTGCCATGAAGGTCGTCAAGGACGCCAGTGGCAAGGTCTCCGCTAAATAAGTAATCGCCCCCGGAAAGGTTTGCAATGGCAAAACAGCTGCCAAAGCGCGAGCTTGAGAACGTGGGCCTGGGCGTTACGGGTGCGTGCGTAGCGCTCGTGACGCTTGTCGTTGCCGCGCTCATCTTTATGGTCGCCCAAAAGGGCCTCTCGGCTTTTTTCAAGGACGGCGTCTCGATCATCGAGTTTTTTATCGGTACCAAGTGGGACCTGGCCAACACGGCCGAAAACGGCCTGCCCTACACTGGCGCCCTGCCCCTGATCGTCACCTCGTTTGCGGTCATGGTGCTCTCCACGCTCATCGCACTGCCCATCGCCATCGGCTCTGCCATCTTTGCGGTCGAGATTCAGCCTAAGTTTGGCTCCAAGGTTTTTCAGCCGCTCATTGAGCTTTTGACCGGTATTCCCTCGGTCGTCTTTGGCCTGATCGGTTTTCACGTGGTAGTCGGCCTTATGAAGAGCGTTTTCCACGTGAGCACGGGTCTGGGTATCTTGCCCGGCGCTATCGTGCTGGCAGTCATGATTCTGCCGACGATGACCACGCTTTCGGTCGATGGCCTGCGCGCCGTGCCCGATAGCTACCGCCAGGGTTCGCTCGCGCTGGGCTACACCCGCTGGCAGACCATCTGGCACGTGGTGCTCAAGTCCGCCATGCCGTCGCTCATGACCGCGGTTATCTTGGGCATGACCCGCGCCTTTGGCGAGACGCTCGCCGTGCGCATGGTCATCGGCGGCATCGAGGCCATGCCGACGTCGCTGCTGTCGCCGGCCTCCACCATCACCACCACGCTCACCACGTCCATGGCGGTCTATGCCGAGGGCTCGGCCCAGGACGACGTCCTGTGGGCGCTCGGTCTTCTGCTGATGGGCATGAGCCTCATCTTCATCCTGATCATCCACCTTATCGGCCGCAAGGGGGCGAAGGCTCGTGGCTAGCACGCGCATCCATATCGACGAGACGAGACTCGGGCGGGTCCAAAGGCAGGACCGCATCGCCACGGGCGTGCTGACGGCAATCGTCGCCATCGTCATGCTCATCGTCATCTCCATGGTGGCCTATATCCTGTTCGAGGGCGTCTCGATGCTGTTCCAGCCGGGGTTTCTCACGCAGCCCGCGCGCGCCAACGGAACCCAAGGCGGCGTGCTCTACCAGCTATTCGACTCGTTCTACCTGCTGCTGATCACTCTGGTCATCTCGGTGCCCATCAGTCTGGGCGGAGCGGTCTTTCTGGTTGAGTACGCGCCGAACGGCCCTATCCGCGACATCGCCTCCACCGCCATCGAGACACTGTCCTCGCTGCCGTCCATCGTCGTCGGCATGTTCGGCTTTCTGGTGTTCTCGGTGCAGCTGGGCTGGAAGTACTCCATCATCTCCGGTGCCGTCGCGCTCACCATGTTCAACATCCCCATTCTGGTGCGCGTGATTCAGCAGGCGCTCGAGGACGTGCCGCAGGCCCAGCGCGATGCGTGCCTGGCCATGGGCCTTACCCGCTGGGAGGCCACGCTGCACATCCTGATCCCCGAGGCCATGCCTGCCATCGTGACCGGCATCGTGCTTTCGGCCGGCCGCGTGTTTGGCGAGGCCGCGGCGCTGCTCTTTACCTCGGGCATGAGCTCGCCGGTGCGCCTGAACTTCTTGAGCTTTAACCTGTCGAGTCCCACCTGCGCCTGGAACGTGTTCCGCCCCGGTGAGTCGCTCGCCGTGCACATCTACAAGATTTACGGCGAGGGGAGCCCCGAGGCACAGCAGATCGTTTGGGGCACCGCGGCGCTGCTGATGATTTGCGTGCTGCTGTTTAACGTAGTCGCCCGTATCGTGGGCAAGCAACTGGCAAGGAGGATGACGGCCGAATGAGCGAGATAAATGCAACGCCCGCAACTGAGGTAGTCACGTCCGAGACCCAGGACTTTTTGTCGAGCGTGGGGGAGAGCGAGAAGCGCGTTCGCGTGAGCGGCAAGGCCGTGAGCGACGAGGTCGCGCTCTCCACCAAGGACGTCAATGTGTACTATGGCGACCACCATGCGCTGCACAACACGTCGCTCGACTTCCACAAGGGTGAGATCACAGCGCTCATCGGGCCTTCGGGCTGCGGTAAGTCGACCTTCTTGCGCAGCCTCAACCTGATGAATCGCGAGATTCGCGGCTGCCGCGTGGAGGGCGAGATCAACTACCGCGGGCGCAACGTGAACACCAGGACCGAGAACACCTACGAGCTGCGTCGCTCCATTGGCATGGTGTTCCAGCAGCCCAACCCCTTCCGCAAGTCTATTCGCGACAACATCACGTTTGCGCCCAAGCGCCACGGCATCACCGACCGTGACGAGCTCGATCGCATGGTCGAGGAGAGCCTACGCGGCGCGGCGCTGTGGGACGAGGTCAAGGACAAGCTCGACAAGAGCGCCTACGCGCTTTCGGGCGGTCAGCAGCAACGTCTGTGCATTGCGCGCACGCTGGCGCTCAACCCCGACGTGATCCTGTTTGACGAGCCCTGCTCGGCGCTCGACCCCATCTCGACGCTGGCGATTGAGGACCTGATGTCATCGATCGTTGCCGACCGCGCCATCGTCATCGTGACGCACAACATGGAACAGGCGTCGCGCGTGTCCAACCGCACGGCGTTCTTCTACATGGGCGATATGGTCGAGTACGACGAGACTGACGAGATTTTCCAACGGCCCAAGGATAAGCGGCTGAATGATTACCTCACCGGCATGTTCTCCTAGTCCGGGACATGCTTGAGGCCCGCGGCGGCCACGGTCGCCACGGGACTGATTGGAGAGGCGGGTCATCTCTTTTGCGAGATGGCCCGCCTTTTTACTCTGCGACCGAATCGACCACCACAAAGGGGACAGGCACCTTCGTGGTGGTTTGGGGTGGGGCTCGCTGCTATCATGGACAACGTTGAATTTCTACGAAGGAGCAGGGCATATGGCGATTCTTTTGGGATGCGATTCCATCAGCCTAGAGTTTCCCACCAAGCATATTTTCGATAGCGTGACGCTCGGCGTGGGCGAGGGCGACCGCATTGGTATCGTCGGTAAAAACGGCGACGGCAAGTCGACGCTGCTGAGTGTACTCGCCGGCACGCTGGAACCCGACGACGGCCGCGTGACGCACCGCCGCGGCACGACGATCGGATTGCTCGGCCAAAAGGACAACCTGGTCGATACCGACACCGTGCATCATGCCGTCGTGGGCGACGCGCCCGAGTATGAGTGGGCGTCGAGTCCGCGTACGCGCCAGATTCTGGCCGGCCTCATCAGCGATGTGCCCTGGGAAGGCACGGTGGGCGAGCTTTCGGGCGGCCAGCGCCGTCGCGTGGACCTCGCGCGCCTGCTGATCGGCGACTACGACGTGCTCATGCTCGACGAGCCCACCAACCACCTGGACATGCGTACCATCAACTGGCTTGCGCGTCACTTAAAGGCCCGCTGGCAGCGCGGTCAGGGCGCCATGCTCGTGGTCACGCACGATCGCTGGTTCTTGGACGAGGTCTGCACCAGCATGTGGGAGGTCCACGACGGCCAGGTCGATCCCTTCGAGGGCGGCTACTCGGCATACATCCTGCAGCGCGTGGAGCGCGACCGCATGGCCGCCGTCACCGAGGAGCGCCGCCGCAACATGGCGCGCAAGGAGCTCGCGTGGCTGAGCCGCGGCGCCCAGGCACGTTCCACCAAGCCCAAGTTTCGCGTGGATGCCGCTCGCGAGCTGATCGCCGACGTGCCGCCCGTGCGTGACGAGCTGGAGCTCAAGCGCCTGGCCGTGAGCCGCCTGGGCAAGCAGGTTATCGATGTGGTCGACGTGGACGCCGGCTATGCGGATGCCGATGGCACGTCCAAACAGGTGCTCACCGATGTGACCTGGCTCATCGGCGCGGGCGACCGCTATGGTCTTTTGGGCGAGAACGGCGCCGGCAAGTCGACGCTGCTCGACGTGATCCAGGGCAAGATCGCGCCCCTGCGCGGCCGCGTGAAGATCGGCCAGACGGTGCGCTTTGGCGTGCTGTCGCAGCAGCTCGAGGAGCTCGAACCCTACATGGGCGACACGATCCGCGAGGTGCTCAGCCACTATAAGAAGTACTACGTCATTGACGGCAAGGAGACTTCGCCCGAGAAGCTCTGCGAGCGTCTGGGCTTTACGACGCAGCAGCTCTGGAGCCGCATCGGCGATCTTTCGGGCGGCCAGCGCCGTCGCCTGTCTCTGCTGCTGACGATCCTGGACGAGCCCAACGTACTCATCCTGGACGAGCCCGGCAACGACCTGGATACCGACATGCTCGCGATTGTCGAGGATCTGCTCGACGGCTGGCCCGGCACGCTGATTCTGGTGACGCACGACCGTTTCCTCATGGAGCGCGTGACCGACCAGCAGTGGGCACTGCTCGATGGCCATCTTACGCATATGCCCGGCGGCGTCGACCAGTACCTGCGCCTGTGCAACGCCACGGCCGAGGGCGAGCCCGTGGGCGCGCCGAGCGCCAAGACCGGCACGTTCGACACCGGTGCCGCGGCGGCTGCGGCCGAAAAGCCCAAGTCGAGCGGTCAGCCCAACGGCCTTTCCAACGCCGAACGTCAAAAGCTTCGCCGTGAGGTGAGCTCGCTCGAGCGCAAGATGGAGACGCAGCGCGCCCGCGTGGAGGAGGCCGAGGCCGCCATGGCCCAGGTCGATCCGACCAACTACACCGCGCTCGGCGAGCAGCAGGCAAAGATCGACGAGGCCCACGCCGCCATGGACGAGTTGGAGATGGCGTGGCTCGAGGCGAGCGAGAAGCTCGAGGGCGAGGAGTAGACGAGGATGATCAAGGCTGCGTTTTTCGATATCGACGGCACGCTGCTGAGCTTTAAGACGCACCGGATCCCGGCGTCGGCGCGGCAGGTGCTCGACAGTTTTCACGAGCAGGGGATTGCGTGCGTGATCGCCACGGGTCGCCCGACCTACCAGATGTCCGATTGGCTGCTCGACTTGGGTTGGGATGCGTACATTACGCTTTCGGGCCAGCACTGTTTTGATGCCGAGGGCGTTTACCGCAGCTGCCCGATCGATCCGGACGACGTCGCGGTGATTGTGGACCAGGTGGCGCAGGGGCGCTACGACTCGCTGTGCATGCAGGGCGAGAACTCGTTTGTGAACCGCCTGTCCGAGCGCGTGGTGACGGCCGGAAGCAACGCGG
>CABUVC010000069.1 GCA_902494855.1 uncultured Collinsella sp. | reverse complement strand
GGTGCGGCAAACGTTTCCCAACGTCCGAACAAGCAGCATCAGCAGCGCCAGGTAAATGGCAATGCGCCCAAGCAGCCCCCCACGCACGCTCGAGGCGATCGCGGCCCCGCACGCAAACCCGCCGAGAACAATAAGTCGGGCAAAAAGACGACGCTCTTTGTCGTCCTGGGTCTTATCGTCATTGTCTATATCGTAGGCGTCGTAGCGTTTTCGCAGGTAGCCTACCCCAACACCACTATCGCCGGCGTCGATGTCTCGTTCTCCAACGCTTCGTCTGCCGCCACCAAGGTCAACTCGGCTTGGAAGCACTATAAGCTCACCGTGGCGGGCGATGACTTTAGCTGGACCTATCAGCCCGAGTCCGATGAGCCCATCGTCGACGGCGAAGCTGCCGCAAAAGAGATCATCAACCACAACGAAGCCTTTGTATGGCCTGTCCACCTTGTAGAATCCTTAAGCGGCAAGACCAAAACAACCGCTAGCTCCAACGAAGTCGATCTTGATCAAGACGTCGACCTGTCCATGCTCTCCGACACCTTTGACCAAAAGCAGTTTGAGAAGGATCTGAGCGCCGCCATCGACGAGTTTAACGAGGGGCGTTCGGGCGCGTTCGAGGCCAATAGCTCCTATGACGAGCAGGCCGGCAAGTTTACCGTCGAGAAGGCGCGCTCCAACGAAAAACTCAACCGCGAGCATGTCATTAAGTATGCCGAGCTCGAGCTTGCCTCGCTGGCCGAGACCGTAGATCTTTCCAAGCTCGGCAACGATGCCTATGAGCCGCTCAATGGAACGCTGACCGATGATCAGATTCAGTCTGCATGCGATGCCGCCAACAACTTCTTGGGCGTCAACGTGACCCTCAAGCTCAACGGCGAGGATGCCGGCAAGGTTGATGGCAGCTCCGTGTTGCAGTGGATCAGCTTTGCCGATCCGGCCAACCCCACGCTCGATACGTCGCAGATCAGCAGCTGGGCAGCCGAGCTCGCCAACGGCTTTAATACCGTGGGCTCCACTCGCTGGTGGACGCGCGCCGATGGCAAGCAGTGCGCCGTCGAAGGCGGCGACTTTGGTTGGTCCATCGACAGCAGCTCGCTCGCCAAGCAGGTCGAGGACGCCATCAACAACAAGCAGACCGGCGAAATCGAGATCAAGTACTCCCAGAAGGCCGACACATTTACCGCCAAGGGCGAGCCCGACTGGAAGGCCTATATCGACGTCGACCTGTCCGAGCAGCATGCGCGCTACTACGACGAGAGCGGCAACATCGTGTGGGAGGCCAACTTTATTTCTGGCAAACCGGGCGAAGACGCCACCCCCGAGGGCGTATGGCAGATCAACAGCAACGATGGCGCCAGCAAGCTTATCGGTGCCAAGGACCCCGAGACCGGCAAGCCCAAATACGAGAGCCCGGTCAGCTATTGGATGCCGTTCGAGGGCAATATGGTCGGATTCCACGACGCTACCTGGCAAAACGACAAGAGCTTCGATAATGCCGAGTCGTACAAGTGGTGCGGCAGCCACGGTTGCATCAACCTGCGCCTGGCAGACGCCAAGGCACTTCACGACTGCATCAAAGTCGGCCTGTGCGTGGTTGTCCACTCGTAGTGCAACGCGCGCATTCCCACAACGTGGAGCCGCTGCGACCAATCTAACAGTTCCGAAAGAATCCGCCATATGCGCCCGCCCCAACCGGTGGGCGTATATAATTATCGAGGTTCTTTCTATAAAGGAGACGCTATGCCGAATGTCCCCACCATCACCCCAGGCCCGGATGATGCCGAGTACACGCCCGAAGGTGCCACCGAAACGATTCCTTTGATTACAAACGTACATGCCGAAAAACAGAGCGGACGCACGAACGATACCGCCGAGATTTCCGATGAAGAGGCATATGCCAAGCTCAAAGCAAAACGTGCCGAACGTCGACGCAAAAAGCTGATTCGACGCGGCATTGCCGTCGGTGTCGTAGGTGCCATCGCGCTCATTGCCATTGTCGCAACCCTGGTTATCAATGCGCAGCCTCAGGGCGCTAGCGGGCCTGTGACCGACATGGTGACCGAGGGCACGTTTACCACAACGGTCGAGGCTAAAGGCCAGCTCAAACCCATTTCGTCCTCAGTGGTCTCCCCTTCTGTCGACGGCACGGTCGATTCGATCAACGTACAGGCAGGCCAATCCGTCAACGAGGGCGACGTGCTTATGACCATTAAAAACGACGAGCTCGATCGCAACGTTGCCGAGGCGCAACGTGCAGTTGCAGCCGCTCAGGAAGACCTCGCCAACGCGCAGAAAGCCGCAGCTGCCGCGCAGGCCACCCCAACGACGGACGTCGATGGAGCTTCCGCAGCGGCTGGCGTCTCCGACGCATCAGCGGACACGAACGCCGTATCGGCCGCGCAGCGCAGCCTCGCTTCGGCCCAGGCAAACCTTGATCAGGCGAACGCCAAGGCCGCCAGCCGTACGGTCACGGCCCCGAGCTCGGGCAGCATCGTGGAGCTCAATGCCAAAGTGGGCGCCACGGTTACAGGCGGCATGATCATGGGCGAAAGCGATACGAGCGGCGGCAAGCAGTGCATGCAGATCGCCGACCTATCCAAGATGAAGGTGACCGTGCAGGTGGGCGAAAAGGACATCGCCAAGATCGCCGTTGGGCAGAGCGCCAACGTCACGTATCCCGCGTTTCCCGATATCGTGAGCCAGGGCACCGTCACGGCTATCGCGTCGGTGGCAAACTCCGACGCCGCCAACAGTGGCGGCGGCAGCGTAACCTTTAACGTCGACATCCTCATCGAGGCGCCCGACGCGCGCCTGAAGCCGGGCATGACGGCCGAGGTATCGGTGGTGACCGAGCAGCTCGACGACGTGGTGATGGTGCCGACGATGGCGCTCATGACCGAAGACGGCGAACACTATTACGTCAACGTGGCGACTGATGACGAGGGCAAGCAAACCCGTCGCGTGAAGGTGACCGTCGTGACGCAAAACGACAACGAAGCCGTAGTCGGCAAGACGCAGGTCAAGCACGACGACCAGGGCAACGAGATCAACCCTGGCGTGCCGGTTACCAAGCTGCGCGATGGCGACACCCTCGTCATGGACACCGGAGCGGACGCAACGGCTGACGGCGGCTACGGCGCGGATTCGGGCAGTATGTCTGCCGACGAGGGCATGTAATGCGTCCCGTTATCGACATCCGCAACGTGCACCGCATCTTTGAGAGCGAGGCAGGTTGCGCCCACATCCTGCACAACGTGAGCCTGGCGGTAAATCCCGGCGAATTCGTCGCCATCACTGGCCCATCGGGCTCGGGCAAATCAACGCTCATGAACATCCTCGGCTGCCTGGATAAGCCAACGGCAGGCGACTACTACCTGCAAGGGCTTAACGTGGCCGAGCTCGATGATGACGAGCTCACCGAAGTCCGCGCCCTGAGCATCGGCTTTGTCTTTCAGAGCTTCAACCTGCTGCCGCGCCTGTCGGTTATCGAAAACGTCATGCTGCCGCTGGCCTACACCAATGTGCCCCGAAGCCAGCGCGAAATGCGCGCCGTGCACGCGCTGCAGGCCGTCACGCTACCGGTCGACCACTGGGACCACCGCATATCCGAGCTCTCGGGCGGCCAGATGCAGCGTGTCGCCATCGCGCGCGCCCTTGTCAATGACCCGCCCATCATCCTGGCCGATGAGCCGACGGGAAACCTGGACTCCGCAACCGGAGCGCTCGTCATGGAAACATTCCACAAGCTTCAGGAGCGCGGCAAGACCATCGTGCTCATCACACATGACCCCGGCATCGCCGCTGAGGCCGACCGTGCCGTGACCATCCGCGACGGTCGCATTCACGACGGCGCGTATATTCCACATGCACCGCGAACCCTGCGCAGCGCCGTAGATAGCCTGCCCATGATTTCCGCCTCCGCCAACCCGCCGAAAGGAGCGATGGCATGAGCGCCCGCGATCTCATCCAGGAAGCCCTTCACTCGCTCGAAGCCAACAAGGGGCGCAGCCTGCTCACCATCCTGGGCATTGTCATCGGCATCGCCTCGGTAATCGCCATGACTTCGCTCATCGGCGGCATCCAAAACAGCCTGGTCAACAGTCTGGGTCTCAATGCGGCACGCATGGTGCAAATCTATTCGTCGCAAGAACTCACCGAGTCGGACATCGAGAAGCTTCAAAAACTGGTGCCGCAGATAGAGCAGATCGGCATTGTCGACAGCGCGTATACCGAGTACAAGACCGGCGATAAAAGCTATACCGTCATGGCACAAGGTGTCGATAGCGACATGCTCGACGCCGTGGGGGCCAGCAAGCTCGTTGCGGGGCGCACCTATTCCCAGGCCGAGTCCCAGTCAGGCTCGCGCGTGGCGCTCATCAGCCGCAACGGCGCCGATCAGCTTTACGGCAACGAACAGGATGCGCTGGGGAAAACCATCAAGGTGTCCAACGGCGAGGTGCAGATTGTAGGCGTGATTGATGGCGGCAGCGACTCCATGGGCTCGCTTACGCTGTATATGCCACGCGAAACCATCTCCGAGTTGTTTGGCGACGAGAATCCTTCATTCCCCAGTGTGACGGCACTTGCCGCCGAGGGCACGGACATGGATGAGCTCTGCAAGACCATCGAGTCCAAGGTGCGCGCAATGAAGGGCATCGCGGAGGATGATGAGTACGACAGTGTATCGGCGACCTCCATGAAAAGCGCCATCGATGCACTCAACTCCTTTATGGGCGCATTCTCGCTCATCATGGGTGCTGTCGCCAGCATCTCGCTGCTTGTCGGCGGTATCGGCATTATGAATATGATGCTCACCAACGTGACCGAGCGCATCCGCGAGATCGGCATCCGCCGCGCTCTGGGCGCCAGTCGTCGCGATATCACCGCGCAGTTTTTGGCCGAGTCCTCGGCACTGTGCGTCACCGGTGGCCTGCTGGGTGTCCTGATTGGCTATCTGCTGGCATGGGGACTCACGTTCTTTGCCGCAAGCTCGGGCATCATGAGCGAGTTTGGAGCTACCGGGACGATCACGCCAAGCTTCTCCATTACGACAGTGTTGATCGCGTTTGCCGTATCGGTCGGCATCGGCGTAATCTTTGGCTTCTATCCCGCTCGCCGCGCGGCAAAGCTCGACCCGGTGGAGTGCCTACGCTACCAGTAAGCCACCACCAACAAGTTGCGGTGAATTAGAGCGCCTAGCGCGCGAACTCCCGTAAAAGCGCGTCTTCCACTTCCCGAAGCGAAAGGGCCCCGCCTCCCTCGGCGGGACGGGTGACCACGATGCAGCTCGCCCCCGCGTCGCGCGCGGCGGCGAGCTTCTCGGCCGTGCCGCCTACGGTACCCGAGTCCTTGGTCACAAGCCACTGGGCGCTCACCTGCCGAAGCATCGCCTCGTTGAGCTCGCGGGTGAAGGGCCCCTGCATACCGATGACGTGCGACGGCGAAAACCCCGCGTCGATGCACTTCGTTATAGCACCGGGCAGCGGGAGCACACGCACGAAGAAGCGCTCCGTGAAATCGGCGACGCGCGTGTAGGGAGCAAGCTCCTTGCTCCCCGTCGTGAGAAGCGCACGACCCGGGTTCTCGGAGAGAAAGCGCGCCGCGCAGGCGATCGACGCGACCGACACGACGCCTTCGGGCAGCGCCTCGGCCGGGCGCGCAAGGCGCAGGCATCGTGCACCCACGGCGAGCGAAGCGGCCCGGATGTTGCCGCTTGCGAGCGTAGCGAAGGGGTGCGTGGCGTCGACGACGATGCGCGCGCCGGAAAGCTCGCGCTCCATGTCGGCCTCGTCGAGCCTGCCCGCATGCACCTCGATGCCCGGAAGTTCGCCCAAAAGCTCGCCTCCGTACTCGGTTGCCGCGTAGGCACGGGCGGGGATGCCCGCCCCGCTCGCCCATTCGCACAGAAGGCGGCCCTCAGTGGTGCCGGCGAAGATGCGCAGCGCCGGCGCGGATGCGGGCGCCGTCACTTCGGGCCGCCTGGGCGCGTGATCTGGTAGAGCAGCGCGTTCATAATGGCGGCCGCCACGGTAGAGCCGCCCTTGCGACCCCTCGCGACGATGGCCGGCACGCGTCGCGCGAGTAGCTCCTCTTTCGCCTCGACCACGTTCACAAACCCGACCGGCACCCCAACGACGAGCGCGGGCGCGATCTTCCCCGCGTCCATGAGCTCGGCGAGGCGCAGAAGTGCTGTGGGAGCGTTGCCGACGGCCACGATGAGCGGACCCTCGATGTCGCAAGCTTTGTCCATGCTCGCAACGGCGCGAGTCGTACCCGCGGCGCGCGCAGCCGCGGCGACATCAGGGTCGGCCATGTAGCACACGGCCTTGCAGCCGAGCTTCGCGAGCGCAGGCTTGCTTATGCCTGCGAGCGCCATGTTCGTATCGGTGAGCACCGTGGCCCCTGCGCGCAGTGCGTCGAGCGCACAGTGCGCGGCGTCATGGGTGAACACGAGGGAATCGGCGTACGAGAAGTCGGCAGTGGTATGGATGACGCGCTTCACGACGGGCTCTTCGAGCGGCGGGAACGTGCGGCCGCCGAGCTCTTCGGTGATGATCTCGAAGCTGCGCCGCTCGATGTCGCCAGGCGCCATCTCCTTGGAATCCATCTAGTACTCCACTCCTTCCCTTGCACATATCCCCTGAGCGTAGGGGTGTTTCTCGCACTGCATCTCGGTTATGTAGTCGGCCTTCTCCACGATCTTGCGGGAAGGCGCGCGCCCGGTGAGCGCTACTTCGACGCCGCGCGCGGACATATCGAGCGCGCGGTCCACGAGCTCCTCGTCGACAAGCCCCTTCGAAAGCGCGTCGAGCGCCTCGTCGAGCACGAGCAGCCCCTCCTGCGCGCCCTCGAGCTCGGCGAGCGCGGAAGCGAGGTTCCCATCGTGCAGCTCGCACGTCGCGGCAAGTTCTTCCGACGTCATCGACCAGGTAAACTTGTCCGACGCCTTCCCCGCGAACACGGGCACGCCGAAATGCTCGGCGAGCAGGCGCGCCTCCCCGCTTTCGCCGTCTTTCAGGAACTGCACGACGACGACGCGGCGGCCTGCGGCGAGCATGCGAAGGGCGAGGCCCATCGCCGCCGTGGTCTTGCCTTTGCCGTCGCCATGATACACGTGGATCATACGCCCTCCTCGATAATGCGGTAGACATACTCCATGTCGAGCGCCCCGCGCACGGCGTCGGCCAGGCGGTCGAACTCGCGCGCACGGTGATCGGCCGCGGACGCCGCGCCCGCAGCACCCACGACGCTCTCGGGCAGGCCGCGTATACGCGCAAGCGAGCGCGCGAGGGCGAGCGCCACCCCCGGTTCGTCGAACAGGCCGTGGAGATAGGTTCCGAACACGTTTCCGCAGGCCGCGCCTTCTGGTTTGCCGCCAATCGTGCCCGCAGGGGCGCAGGAGACGGTCGTTTCGCCGTCGTGAATCTCGTACCCGCGCGCCGTCATGCCGTTCCACACCGAGAACGCGCCTTGGGCGCCCGTGATGCGCAGCTCCGACTGGGCGAGGCGCTTTTCCTCCTTGAACACCGTACTTGCAGGGATGAGCCCGAGCCCGCGCGCGGTGCCAGCGCCTTCCCTGCCGTGCGGATCGGAAAGCTCGTCTCCCAAGAGCTGGTAGCCTCCGCATATGCCGAGCACCGGTGTGCCCGCGCCCGAAAGCGCGCGTACACAGGCTCCGATGCCGCTAGCCGCAAGCCAGCGCGCGTCGTCGAGCGTGGTCTTTGAGCCGGGAAGCACCACCAGGTCGGGTCGGCCCAGATCGGTCGTCGAGGAAACATAGCGCACGCCCACGCCGGGCACGCGCGAAAGCGGGTCGAAGTCGGTGAAGTTCGACAGATGCGGAAGACGCACGACGGCGACGTCGATGACACCGCGCGCCTCGCGGGCAGATAGGCGCGGCGCGAGCGAGTCCTCGTCGTCCAGGTCGAGCGTAAGATACGGCACGACACCCACGACGGGAACCCCGCACATCTTCTCGAGCGGGGCCAAACCCGGGCGCAGGATTTCCACATCGCCGCGGAACTTGTTCGCCACAAGCCCCCGCAAAAGCGCGCGGTCCTCGGGCGCAAGGAGCGCGACCGTGCCGTAGAGC
>CABUVC010000068.1 GCA_902494855.1 uncultured Collinsella sp. | reverse complement strand
GGGCGCAAGCCAGTTTGCCATCGCAAACCATCCGGCGCCGGCCATCGCCGCCCCCGCTCGTCCTGAGCTTACGGTCGAGGAGACCGAGCAGGAGATCCGCATTCACTCCCTCAACGGCGAGCTGACCTTCAGCAAAGTCAACGGTACCGTGAGCGAGTGGAAGGCATCCGGCCGCGACGTAATGGCCTCTGGTCCCCAGGTTGGTTTTTGGCATCCGCTCGTCGACAACCACGCTCAGGAGTATGACTCCCTGTGGAAGGACAACTTCATCGATGTGATGCAGACGTCTACCCGCAAGGTTTCTTGGAAGCAGGACGGCAATGCGGTCGTCGTTACCGTGAGCCAGCGTATCGCTCCTCCCGTCCGCGCGTTCGGCATGCGCGTCGAGCTCGTCTACACCGTGCTTCCGAGCGGTCGCGTCGACCTCAAGGTTTCCGGCGAGCCCTACGGCGATTACTCGGATATCATCCCGCGCATCGGCATCTCCTTCGAGGTCCCCGGTTGCAATCGTGCCGTCGAGTGGTATGGCCACGGCCCGGGCGAGAACTATCCGGACTCGCTGCGCGCCAACCCGGTCGGTCATTACCGCACTACGGTCGACGACATGTTCACGCCCTACGTTATGCCTCAGGACTGCGCCAACCGTGAGGGTACCCGCTGGGTTGCCCTGCGCTCCAGTCACGGTGACGGCGTGTTGGTGACTCGTCCGGCTGATGCCGCCTCCAACCCGTTCTCGTTCTCGGCATGGCCCTATAGCTGCGAGGCAATCGATAACGCCAAGCACGTCTACGACCTTGTCAAGGGCGATACGGTCACGGTCAACATCAACGACCAGCTGCTCGGCCTTGGCTCGAACTCTTGGGGTTCCGAGGTACTCGATTCCTACCGCACCCGTTTTGAGAGCTTCAGCTTTGAGGTGTCCCTGCGACCGCTGACGTCTGCCGATCTGGCTCAGGCGCTGGCACCCATTAAGGAGGCATAAGTCATGTATGTCTTTAACTCGCGCGCCGATTTCGACGCTCAGATGAAGTCTGTCAAGAAGTGGATGCGCACCGGCCAGGCGCTCGATGGTGTTGCCGACCTGCAGCACGACGTGGCGTACTCCATCGGCGACTCGTTGGTGTACTGGTGGGTGAACGCCCACGAGGCAGCTACCGCCGATCTGGTCGGTCACCGTCGCTACCATGCCGTGCTCGCCCCGCTCGACGGCGACCTGACCGTCGAGGTGGCTTCCAAGACGGATCTTACCTGCACGCGCGCCTACAGCGATATCGACGATCGCGAGCGCTTTGAGGGTACGGGGGAGACCGTGACGATTCCCGCCGGCGGCGTTGCCGTCGTCGAGATCGACGAGGCCTACCGTGTCGTGGCCGATGCCGCGGATCCCCGCGTCGTGGTACTGCACGTGACGGTTGAAGGTTATTCCTTCCCCAACAAGTAGTATTCGTCCGTTTGGACGTTTGCTTCGCGCCGTTAAGGGGGATGGCTTTGTTGACTCCCTTTTCCCCATTCCCCTTAGCAGGTGCGCCGTCCACGATTGCGCTTGCAGTCCGGACGGTTTTAGATGAGATATAACGGATGATTGGGAGGGCTTATGAGCTCTGAAAAACGAGGAACGATCGGTTCGTTCGCTCTGCTGGGCATGACGGTCGCCGCCGTGTTCGGTATCAAGAACATCATCAACAACAACGCGGCCATCGGCTTGGCAGCTGCGCCGTCGTTCTTCTTCGCCACGCTTTTGTACTTTGTCCCCTATACCCTGGTTACCGCTGAGTTCGTCGGCCTCAACAGGGACTCCGAGTCTGGCGTGTACGCATGGGTTAAGACCTCGATGGGTGGTCGCTGGGCGTTCCTGACGGCATTTAGCTACTGGTTCGTTAACCTGTTCTACTTTGCGTCCGTCCTGCCCAACGTCATCATCTACGCGAGCTACGTGTTCTTTGGTGCCAATGCAGAGCTTTCGCAGCTGTGGATCACCATTATCGAGATCGTCGTCTTTGCTATCGCCACGTGGGTTTCGACCAAGGGCGCTAAGTGGATCGGCTCCATTTCCTCCTTCGGCTCGACCGCGGCTCTCGGCCTGACTGCCGTGTTCATCTTGCTGTCCCTGGCTGCTGCCTTTGGCGGCGTCGAGTTCGCTACGGCTCCTACCCCCGCTAACATGGCTCCCGACATGAGCAACTTCGCAACTATGTGGGGCTTCTTCGGTACGCTTGCCTGGATCATCCAGGGCGTTGGCGGCGCTGAGTCTGTCGGCGTGTTCCTTAACGACCTTAAGGGCGGCGTCAAGGCCTTCGTGCGCACCGTCGTTATCGCCGGCCTGACCATCGGCCTTCTGTACGCAGGCGCTTCGCTGCTGGTCAACCTGTTCATTCCCGAGGGCGGCGTTGCCATCTCCACCGGTATCTTCGACGTATTCGGCGCTGTCTTTGCCCACTTTGGCATTCCCATGGAAGTGTCCACGCGCGTCATTGGCCTGATCCTTCTCGCTGCCACGCTGGGCTCCCTCATGATGTGGACCTCTGCTCCCATCAAGGTCTTCTTCACCGAGATCCCCAAGGGCGTCTTTGGTAGCAAGATCGTCGAGCTCAACGAGCACGGCATTCCCGCCCGCGCCGCTTGGCTGCAGTTCGCCATCGTCGTCCCCATCCTGATCATCCCGGCCTTGGGCTCTGGTAACCTCGACGACCTGCTCATGATCGTCACCAACATGACGGCTGCCACTGCTCTGCTCCCGCCGCTGCTGATCCTGCTTGCCTACTTTATGCTGCGCAAGAACTTCGACGCCGCTCCCCGTGACTTCCGCATGGGCTCGCGCAGCTTTGGTCTGGTCGTTGCCGCATTCCTGCTTGTGGTCTTCTGTTTTGTGCTTGTCTGCGGCACCATCCCGCTCGATCAGCCGCTGTGGCTGACGCTGGTCTACAACGTTGGCGGTGTGGTTGTCTTCCTGGGCCTTGCCGTGATGTGGTACAACCGCTATATCAACCGCCTGCGCGAGACCGATCCCGAGGCCGCCGAGAGCGAGCTGCGCCCCTCCGTCCTCGACATGATGGAGTAGCGGCTAGGATTAATCTACGGCTGTGGAATAAATCGATTCCCTTTCCTAAGGAGGGGCCTTACGAGGCCCCTCCTTTTGTGTTTTGGGGCATGGTTTTGGACCCCGTGGTCAAAAAATGCCAAATATGAGTACTGTTGCAAAAGAGGTGTCATATTTTTCGGCCTGTTCTGAGCAAAAACGGGCTCAAAATCAATTTATATAACCCCCTTTAAAGGGCGTTTGACGGCTTTCAACCTCTTCGAATCGCTCAAAGGAGGTAACTTGCTCTCGATTTTGCTGCTACTAAATTGGTGACAGTACTCATATTTGCCACTTTTTGCCCACGAGGTGTTCAGAGGAGCTCTCGACAAGCATCTAACGCTACAATAACTACCACGTGGCTGGGTTTGCCGGCCGAATGTGCGATGCCGTGGGAGGGGACATGGTCGAGTTTACAAAGACGATTAAAGATCCGTTGGGACTGCATGCCCGCCCGGTTGCGCTGCTCTACGACATTATTGCCAAGCATCGTAGCAACGTATCGGTCAGCATCGGCGATCGCCATACCGACGGCCGCGATGTAATGGGGCTCATGGCTCTCTACGGCGAGTGCGGCGAGGACATCATCTTCCGCATTTCGGGCGTAGACGAGGCCTCGTGCGTCACGTCGATCAGAAACCTCTCCCTCTAAACGCAACAATGTGACAAAGGGGCTGTCCCCTTGTCACACCTGTTTCATATGGGAAACTTTTTCGAAAACTGAATAGGAACCCTTTCCAAAAAGTTAACCACGTGCTAGTTTACTGTAGCGAACATAGACGTGGTTAACTTTTGCTGCGTCGATGTTGAGGACGAACTGACGTTAGGAGCACACTCATGTCTTGCGGACCGCAGATGCCGGCCATGCCGCTTTCGATGGTGAAAGCGGGCGAAACCGTGCACGTGTCTCGTGTAAAGGGCAATGAGGACATGAAGCACCACCTCAAGGACCTCGGCTTTGTCGAGGGCAGTGAGGTTCACGTGGTGAGCTCGAGTGGCGCCAATATCATCGTCACCGTGCTGGGCGCACGCTTTGGTATCGACACCAAGGTCGCCATGCACATCATGACCGTCGGTTAGTTCGCAGCATTTCATAAAAGCTGAAAGGGGGAAAAGAATATGAAGACGTTGGGTGACGTTAAGGTGGGCGAGAGCTCTACCATCGTCAAGCTTCACGGCGAGGGCGCGCTTCGCCGTCACCTTATGGACCTGGGCCTCATCAAGGGCACTTCGTTCAAGGTCGTTAAGGTTGCACCGCTCGGAGATCCGGTCGAGATCAACGTGCGCGGCTACGAGCTTTCCATCCGCAAGGAGGAGGCTGCCGTCGTCGAGGTCCAGTAAGGGCCCGCGGCAACTATTTATGCAGATAAAGTTAGGTTTTTCTAACTTAAATTTGCAATGTTGAAGCACATTATCCAGCCCGTGCGGAGAAAGCAGCGCGGGCACACAAGGAAGAAGGATTGAATGGCGGATTCTCAGATCCATGTCGCGCTGGCGGGTAACCCCAACTGCGGCAAGACCACGCTTTTCAACCTGATCACCGGCGCCAACGGCTACGTTGGCAACTGGCCCGGCGTCACGGTTGAGAAAAAGGAAGCCAAGCTCCTGAGTGACAAGAACGTCACGATTACGGACCTCCCCGGCATCTACTCGCTTTCCCCCTACAGCCCCGAGGAGCAGTGCTCGCGCGATTACCTCATGAGCGGCGAGCCCGATGTCGTCGTCCAGGTGGTCGATGCCACCAACCTCGAGCGCAACCTGTACCTGGCGCTTCAGGTTATCGAGACCGGCCTGCCCGTGGTCGTCGCCCTCAACATGGCCGACTTGGTCGAGAAGAACGGCGACAAGATCGACACCGACAAGCTGTCCAAGAAGCTCGGTTGCCCGGTCATGATGATCTCGGCCCTTAAGAACAAGGGCATCAAGGAGCTTTTCGAGCAGGTTAAGAAGTCCGCTGCTTCCAAGGGCCAGGTGCCGGAGCACAAGTTCGATTCCTCTATCGAGGACGTTCTGGACCACATCGAGAATAACCTGCCTGCGAGCGTTCCCGCTAACAAGCGTCGCTACTACGCTGTCAAGCTGTTTGAGCGCGACGCGGACGCCTGCAAGCTCATCAACCTCACCAAGGAGAAGGCCGCTCGCGTTGAGCAGCTGGTTGCCCAGTGCGAGCAGAATTGCGACGACGACGCCGAGTCCATCATCACCGGCGAGCGCTATGGCGTGATTGCCCACATTATCGACGAGTGCATGACCAAGGCTCCTGCCAAGATGAGCACCTCCGAGAAGATCGACCGCGTGGTTACCAACCGTATCCTGGGCCTGCCGATCTTCGTCGTAATCATGTTCTGCGTGTACTACATCGCCGTTTCTACCCTGGGCGGCACGGTGACCGACTTCACCAACGACCAGCTCTTCGGCACCGACGGTTGGTACGTGCTCGGTCAGGGTCGCGATGCGTATGATGCGGCTGTCGAGGCTGTGGGTGAGGACGCTGCCGATTCGATTGACCCGGCGGAGTACGGCCCCTATGTCCCGGGTATCACCACCGTGGTGCACGACGCCCTCGTGGCGGGCGGCACCGAGGACGGTGGCCTGGTCGATTCGCTGGTCTGCGATGGTATCGTCGGCGGCCTGGGCGCCATCTTTGGCTTTGTGCCGCAGATGTTCCTGCTCTTTGTGATGCTGTCTTTCCTGGAGGACTGCGGCTACATGGCGCGCGTCGCCTTCATCATGGACCGCGTGTTCCGCCGCTTTGGCCTGTCCGGTAAGTCGTTCATCCCGATGCTCGTGTCCTCGGGTTGCGGCGTCCCCGGCGTCATGGCCACCAAGACCATCGAGAATGAGAAGGACCGCCGTATGACGGTCATGACCACCACGTTTATTCCCTGTGGCGCTAAGCTGCCGATCATTGCCCTGCTCATGGGTTCCATCATCGGCGATTCTTCCACCACCGCCGCGTGGATCAGCCCGCTCTTCTACTTCCTGGGCGTCTTTGCCGTCATTGCTTCGGGCCTCATGCTCAAGAAGACCAAGCTCTTCGCCGGTCGCCCGACGCCGTTTGTTATGGAGCTTCCTGCCTACCACTTCCCGGCGATCCGTTCTTGGGCGCTGCACGTGTGGGAGCGCTGCTGGGCCTTTATCAAGAAGGCCGGTACGGTCATCTTCGCGTCCACCGTCGTCGTTTGGTTCCTCTCCAACTTTGGCAGCTACAACGGTTCCTTTGGCTTCCTGCCTGCGATGGACGGCATCCCCGAGGAGTTCATGGATTACTCCGTGCTCGCCATGCTCGGCAACCTGGTCGCTTGGATCTTCGCCCCGCTCGGCTTTAGCACCTGGCAGGCCACCGCGCTGACCGTCTCCGGCCTCGTGGCTAAGGAGAATGTCGTCGCTACCGCCGGCTCGCTGCTCTCCGTCGCCGATGCTGGCGAGACCGACCCGAGCCTGTGGACCGCGTTTGCGGGCATGTTCCCCACCATGGGTGCTTGCGTGGCCTTTGGTGCCTTCAACCTGCTGTGCGCTCCGTGCTTTGCCGCCATGGGCACTATCCGCAACCAGATGGACTCCGGCAAATGGACCGCTATCGCCATCGGCTACGAGTGCGCCTTCGCTTGGGTGATCGGCCTGTTCATCAACCAGTTCTACAACCTGTTTGTGTTGGGCCAGTTTGGTATTTGGACGATTGTAGCCATCGTGCTGCTGGTTGCGATGCTCTTCCAGATCTTCCGTCCCATGCCCAAGCATGCATGGACCGACGAGGACGAGACCAACACTGCTTCCGCCGCAGTTTCCGCTTAAGTCCGAATAAGGATTAGCCCCTTTCCACGAGCCCGGGTGTCCCAGCGACACTCGGGCTTTTTGGTGAGGGAGATGTGGCGTTTCCGCAGATAAAACCGACCAAAATATACCTGTCCCTTTTTGGCAGGTGGAGAATGGGGTAAAGTAAGTGGTGGTTAACTAGAGGAGGCTTGCTATGGCACCTATCGATATTGTTGTACTGGCTGTTATCGGCATTGCGTTTGTCGCCGTGTGCGTGCGCATTTATCGCAAGGGCACCTGCGCCGACTGCGCTCAAGGTGGCGTTTGCACAGGACATTGCTCCAACAAAAAGACCTGCGCCGCACTTAAGGGCGTAGACAAAATCGCCGAAGACTTGGGCCGCGGTATCAAATAAGGTGAACGGGGACGTCTCTGTTTCTCCTTTTGACGAGTGCCGTGCAATCTGCGATCTGTCGGGTGCTGCGCAGTTACTGCTACGATAGGTACGTCAGTAACTGCCGCCGAGCGGCTCAATCGAAAGGAAACCTGCATGGAGTCCTCCGCCTACCCGATGCTCTTTAGCCCGATCAAGGTCGGTACGACCGAGGTCAAGAACCGCGTCTTTATGCCGCCGGTATCTACCAACCTGGCCGATCACGGCTATGTGACCGACGACTTGGTCGATCATTACCGTGCCCGCGCCAAGGGCGGCGTGGGTCTCATCATCACCGAGGTCGTGACGGTCGAGCCCACCTATACCTATCTGCCGGGCGATATGTGCTGCTACGACGACACGTTTATCCCCGGCTGGGAAAAGCTCGCCGCAGCCGTCCACGAGTATGGCTGCAAGATCATGCCGCAGCTCTTCCACCCCGCCTACATGGCCTTTAACATCCCGGGCACGCCGCGCCTGATCGCTCCGTCCTTTGTGGGCCCGTCCTATGCCCGCGAGGCGCCGCGCCCCATCACGGTCGATGAGATTCACGAGCTCACGCATCAGTTTGGCGACGCTGCCGTGCGTATGCAGAAGGCCGGTGTCGATGGCGTCGAGGTCCATGCGGCGCACGCCCACGGCATGCTCGGCGGCTTTTTGACCCCGCTCTACAACAAGCGTACCGATGAGTATGGCGGCTCGCTCGACGCTCGCATGCGCTTTTTGCTCGAGGTTATCGCCGAGATTCGCGAGCGCTGCGGCAAGGACTTTATCATCGACGTCCGCACTTCGGGCGATGAGTACACCGATGGCGGCCTGACCCTCAACGACATGGTCTACGTCTCGCGTCGT
>CABUVC010000067.1 GCA_902494855.1 uncultured Collinsella sp. | reverse complement strand
GCGCCTTTCCCCGACGACGCATGCCCGTTGCATTCGCATCCCGCCCGCCCACCGCACGGCGCGGGCGGTCGAAGCGATTGAAAGGAACCCCTCCATGTTGAAGAAAACCCTCGTCTTCGCCCTGTCGGCGGCGCTTTTCGCGTTCTCGCTCGCCGGCTGCGGCGGAAATTCAATCGACAGCGCAAAGGCAAGCGATGCCGATTCCCAGGAAAAGACCGAACAGGCGGCCGATGCGCCCGAGGGCGCAAGCGCTGCCCCCATTACCGCCGACAAGGTGGCCGACGGCACCTATCCGATCACCGTAGATTCCAGCTCGAACATGTTCAAGATTGTGGACGCCCAGCTCATCGTGGAAAACGGCTCCATGCACTGCGTGATGACGCTTTCCGGCACGGGCTACGGCAAGCTCTTCATGGGCACGGGCGACGAGGCTGCCGCCGCGAGCGAGGCCGACTTCATCCCCTATGTGGAAAACGCGGAAGGCAAGTACACCTACGACGTGCCCGTTGATGCGCTCGACGAGGACACCGCCTGTGCCGCGTGGAGTATTAGAAAAGAGCAGTGGTACGACCGCACGCTTGTGTTCGAATCCGCCGGCGTCGATCTGCGCGCCGACGCGCTGAAGTAACGCCATGCGGTCGATTCTTCCCAAGGGGGAAAACAGGAAGCGCCGCAGCATCGCGGCGCGCGCGATCACCTGCGTTCTCGTCGCCCTGCTCGCGCTTTCCTTCGCGGGGTGCAGTGCGAGCCCGAACACGACCGGTGGCACGGCGGGCTCTCAGGAATACACTGTGAATGTCTCGCTTTCCGGCGGGTCAGGGCGCGCAAGCATCGCCTCACCCACCACAATTGTGAAGGATGGCGACACCTACACCGCGACCATCACCTGGTCGAGTTCGAACTACGACAAGATGACCGTCGACGGCGTGGACTACGCGCCCGTAAACGACGGCGGCAACTCCACGTTCGAGATACCCGTCACGCTCGACGAGGACATCGCCGTGTCGGCCGAGACCGTCGCCATGTCGACGCCGCACACCATCGACTACACGCTCTACTTCGACTCATCCACCATGAAGGAGAAATCGGGCGACGAAGCAAGCGGCGGCTCCCCTGCGGGAACGGCTCCAAGCGCCGCGGCCGACTTCCACAACGCCGATTTGGGCTGCGGCTGGGAGCCGACGGGGGCGCTTCAGCTTGAATACGCCGAGCACTTCACTGTCGACGAGTTCGAAGGCGGCCTGCGGCTTATCTGCGTTTCGAACGGGGATCGCTTCCTCGTGGTGCCGCAAGATGCGAAGGTACCTGATGGGTTGAGCTCCGACATCGCGGTCATAAGGCGCCCTGCCGACAAGGTGTACCTCGTGTCGTCGGCGACGATGTGCCTGGTCGACGCGCTCGATGCGAACGACAATATCCTCATGTCGGGCACGAAGGCCGACGATTGCTCGGTCGCGGGCTTCAAAAGCGCACTCGAAAGTGGGGCGATCGCCTACGGCGGCAAGTACAGCGCGCCCGACTACGAGCGAATATCGGCCTCGGGCTGCACGCTCGCCATCGAGAACACCATGATCAACCACACGCCCGATGTGAAGGAAAAGCTGCAGAAGCTCGGGCTCGTCGTGCTCACCGAACAGTCGTCGAGCGAGCCCGAAGCACTCGGGCGCGTCGAGTGGATTAAGCTTTTCGGCGTCCTGTTCGACAAGGAAGACGAGGCCGCGCACCTGTTCAACGAGCAGAAGGCCCGCGTCGAGCAAACGTCGGGGCTCGCGTCGTCAGGTAAAACCGTGGCGTATTTCTACATTAACTCGAACGGGGCCGCCGTCACGCGGCGGGCGGGCGACTACGTGGCGCAGATGATCGAACTTGCAGGCGGCAGCTACGCGCTCGATGACGCGCAGGCGTCGTCGACGTCAGGTTCGTCAGTAACGCTCGAAATGGAGCGCTTCTACGCGACGGCGAAGGATGCCGACATCATCGTCTACAACGGCACCATCGACGAATCGGTTGCCACCTTGAACGACTTCGTAGGTAAAAACGCGCTATTGTCGCAGTTCAAAGCCGTGAAGAACGGCAACGTCTGGGTCACAAGCGCCGACATGTACCAGCAGATGACTTCTACCGCCGACATTATCGACGAGCTGCACGGGGCGTTCACCGGCGATGACGCGAGCGATTTCCATTATCTGAGGAAGCTCGGCTAGCGCCATGAGAAGCCGGCTTTCCATGGCATACGACGAATCGGGGCGCGCCGCGCGGTGTCGCGTCGTGACGGCGCTGCTCGCTGTTGCCCTCATCGTGCTCATCGGGGCCAACCTGTGCATCGGGAGCGTGCTCGTGCCCGCAGACCACATCCCCAGCATCCTTTCGGGCGGCGCGGTCGATTCCATGGAAAGCCAGGTCATCTGGGAGATTCGCCTGCCGCGCGTGCTTTCAGCCGTGCTTCTCGGCGGGGCACTTTCGCTTTCCGGGTTCCTGCTGCAGACGTTTTTCAACAACCCCATCGCCGACCCGTTCATCTTGGGCGTCTCCTCGGGCGCAAAGTTCGTCGTCGCGCTTACGATGATCGTACTTCTGGGCGCGAACCAGGCCATGTCCTCGCCGGCCATGGTGGCCGCAGCGTTTCTGGGCTCGCTTATCACCATCGGCTTCGTGCTCCTCATCGCACGGCGCATAAGTTCCATGGCCATGCTCATCGTGGCGGGCGTCATGGTGGGATACATCTGCTCGGCGGCGACGAACTTCCTCATCGCCTTCGCCGACGACCAGTCCATCGTGAACCTGCACAACTGGTCTTTGGGTAGCTTCTCGGGTTCGAGCTGGGACGACATCGCGGTCATCGCGATCGTGGTGATCACCGTGAGCGCATGCGTATTCGCGATATCGAAGCCCCTTTCCGCCTTCCAGCTGGGAGAAGCCTACGCGAAAAGCGTCGGCGTGAACGTCGAACGCTTCCGCGTGGTGCTCGTCCTTCTAGCGAGCATGCTCTCCGCCTGCGTGACCGCGTTCGCTGGTCCGGTGTCGTTCGTAGGCATCGCGGTTCCGCATCTCGTGAAGTCGGCGCTAAAGTCGTCGAAGCCCATCCGCGTGATTCCTGCGTGCTTCTTGGGAGGCGCCATCTTCTGCGCGGGCTGCGATTTGATCGCGCGCACGCTGTTCTCTCCCGTCGAGCTTTCCATCAGCGCCGTCACCGCCATCTTCGGCGCTCCGGTGGTTATCGCGCTCATGTTGAAGAAGCGGGTGAGGTAGATGGGGGAATTCGTGCCGCGGCCCAAAACGCTCGGAGGGGACATTCCATGCTTAGACAGTCCTGAGCTCGCACGAAAGCGCCAGAAGGCACTTTCGGCTCGTGCGGAACTGCGCGCGGAACGCCTCCTCCGAGCGGAGCCGAACCTCGAAACTACGGTCGAAACGCAGGCTGACGGAGCGCCGCTTTTCCACATAAGCGACCTGTCGGCGGGCTACGACAAGAAGGTCGTAGTCGAAGGCGTCGATCTGGAGGTTCGCGCGGGCGACGTCGTGGCGCTCATCGGGCCGAACGGCTCGGGCAAGTCGACCATCTTGAAAACCATCACACGCCATCTGGCACCGCTTGCCGGCGCGGTCGAGCTCGACGGGCGGGAGATTTCCCGATGGAAGACGGCGGAATTCGCAAGGAACCTTGCCGTTATGCTGACAGATCGCCCCCGGACCGAGCTCCTCACCTGCCGCGATGTCGTAGAGGCGGGAAGGCATCCCTACACCGGGCGAATGGGAACACTTTCGCCTGACGACCATAGTCGGGTCGACGAGGCCATGAAAACCGCACATGTGGAAGAGCTCGCCGAGCGCGACTTCATGCAGATAAGCGACGGGCAACGCCAGCGCGTCATGCTCGCACGCGCCATCGCGCAGGATCCGCGTGTGCTCGTGCTCGACGAGCCCACGTCGTATCTCGATATCCGCTACCAGATCGACCTACTGCGAATACTTCGCCACCTTGCGAAATCGCGGAATGTGGCTGTCATCATGTCCATCCATGAACTCGAGCTCGCGCAGAAAAGCGCCGACAAGGTGATTTGCGTGAAGGACGGCCGGGTCTTCCGCGCCGGCGCACCCGAGGACATATTCACGCGCGAGACGATTGGCGAGCTCTACGGCCTTCAACATGGCACCTTCAACGAGCGCTTCGGCAGCGTGGAAATTGGGCGCCCGCACGGCGATGCGCACACGTTCGTCATCGCCGGCGCAGGTACGGGGTCGGCTGTGTTTCGCCAGCTCATCCGGCAGGGCAAGGCGTTCTACGCGGGCGTTCTGCACGAAGGGGACATCGACTGCGAGCTCGCGCGCGACCTGGCGGCGGAATGCGTGGCCGAGCGCGCCTTCGAGCCGATCGGGGATAAAACCATAGCCCGCGCCAAAGAGCTCCTCGTCCACTGCGCGCGCCTTATCGTGTGTCCCGCCGCCTTCGGCACCATAAACGCCCGCAACGCAGAGCTCGTCGAGTTCGCACGCTCGCACGGTATCGAGGTCATGCGAGCGTGCGAAGGCGCATCGGAGGATTCCCAATTGGGGTGGAAAGGATAAACTGGACTTTCTTTTAAGGATCCTCAGGCTACAGCTCCTACGCCGGCGAGGTCTACAAGGCGCCGGAGAACCTCGTAAACAGGAATTTCCACGCCGACGAGCCCAACCTGCTGTGGCTCACCGACATCACCGAGTTCAGGCTCCCGGGCGGCGAGAAGGTCTACCTGAGCCCGGTCATCGACTGCTTCGGCGGGATGCTCGTCGCCTGATCGATCGGGCTGCACCCCGACAAGCGCCTCGCGAACTCGAGCCTGCGCCTAATCCAAGCGAGATTCCAGACTCGACAGGCCATTGAGAGTCAGGTCGTTAGCGACCGCCGAGACGCGCTCGATAGGAACCGAGCCATCAGACAGCGCCCACGTGCGATAGATACCGATAATACCCGACAGCAAAAACGCCAGATAGTAGTCGAACATCTCGTCCTTGAGACCTTGGGGCAGCAGATTGCGCTCGGCAATCTCGTGTTCGAGCGGCGCACGAAGACGAGCCATGAAATCATCGAGCGGAATATTCTCGATCAGCTGACGATTGAGCACAAAGTTGTTGCACAGTGCCTCGTTAACGGTTTTAAAGAAGGTCGCCGCCGCGCCCAGGGCGCGCTCGTTGGTGTCGCCGTCCATGGAGGCAAGCGTTTTCTCGACCGAGTCGACAATCATCTCCACCACATCGACGGCAATGGCATCGAGCAAGCCATCAACCGTACCAAAGTGCACGTAGAAGGTTTTACGGTCGACATTGGCCTCGCGCGCGATGGCACTCACCGTAATGTCAGCCAGCGGCTTTTCCATGAGCAGGCGCTCGAAAGCGGAAAGGATGGCATTGCGGCTGCGAACGATGCGGCGATCAATACGCGGTTTGCTGGTGGCCATGGGCGTGTCCCTTCGATATGCGGGCATTCATCAACAGATGAGAGATAATCTACGTAAGAGGATTATCCCCCATACAGCACAAATATGCCCCGCATCATGAAGAACGCACGACTGCCCTACTGCGACTTAGGGTGCTTCTTCTTATTGAGTGCCGACGGAGATACGCGGATACCGTCGCCTGTCTGGCGCACATAGGCTTTATGAGCCGGCTTAGCGGTCCCAGAAGCCTTCTGAGCGTGCTTCTTGGGATCGACGGTAACAGCATTCGTGGGGTGCGGCTTATTGGGCGCAGAGGGCGTCTGAGGCGTTCGTCCGAGCTTGCGCATCGCGCGATCCCAGCGTGCGTGGATACTCTCGTTGTGAGCGCTCTTAAGGCCCAGCAGGGGTGCGGCCAAAATCGTCGGAGCGATAAACGTAATGAGGCGCCACAGCAGATAACCGGCGGTCGACGCCGACCCAAAGAAATGACCCAGGAACAGCGCGAAGCCGCCCTCGGCACCGCCGGTGCCACCGGGCAGGGGAACAGCAGAGCTCAGGAGCTGAACAAAGGCGCTCGCGGCCATGACCGAGAAAAAGTCGACTTCGTGGTGGCCAAAGGCAAGCATCAGGAAATACGGCACCAGATAGAAAAACGCGAGCTGCAGCATGGTGATAAACACGGTGAGCAGCATGGAAGAAAAATGTCCGGCAGAAAGCTTGAACTTCTCGGAGAACGAATAGATCTCGCCATCGACAAACGTACGCCATCCCTCGATCTTGGCGGCCGAGACACCTATGCGCTCGAGCCAATTGATGATGCAATGGGCGACACGCGTGACGGTCTTAGGCATGAGCGCAACGGCGAAGATGCCGAGCAGGATGCAGCAGTGTCCGCCAAAGCTAAAGACGCACAGTAGCGTCATATCGCCATAACGCTCGGCGAAAAACGGCATGCGGGCGAGCAGCAAAATGGCGCCCCATGCCACCAGACCAAACTGATACACGATAAAACGGGTGAACTGTGTGGCGCCGGCCTCGCCCACGTTTTGGCCGGCTTTGGTCAGGCGGTAAATCTGGGCAGGCGTGGAGCCCATCATCATGGGCGTCAGGTTGCCAAAGAAAATGCCGCTCGCCTCGACCGAAATGAGGTCGCGGATACCGACGGGCGAATTGGGGTCGAGCCAAACGGCGATCGCATAGGCCACAATGCCAAAGAACAGATACATGAACATGCAAAGACACGCGACAACGAGCCAGGGCGCCTGGACGCTCGACATAGCGGCCCAGAACTGCCCCATCTGCCCGGTTACCACCAGATAGACGATATAACCCACCAGCACAACGCCGATAAAGATTGCGCCGCGGCGTGCGCTCTTATTGTCATCGCCGCCCGAGGCCTCAACCTCGACCTGGGGCTTGGACGTATGCTGAGAGGACTCCGTCATGAGACTCCTTCTAACAGTCAAAATATCTTGATTATTGTACCCGTAAGGGCCATAAGCAGAACGCAAAGCTCTGGTTCAAACGGGAATTGCAGACGGTTGTTAGATAATAAAAAACCCGGCTTTCCGTGGAAAGACCGGGTATCAGATGCGTGGTAGCCCGTACCAGATTCGAACTGGTGATCTCCGCCTTGAGAGGGCGGCGTCCTGAACCGCTAGACGAACGGGCCATAAGCCTCAGCAGAAAAGAAGTGGTAGCCCGTACCAGATTCGAACTGGTGATCTCCGCCTTGAGAGGGCGGCGTCCTGAACCGCTAGACGAACGGGCCACATGACATCTGCACTGCCGTGCTGCGAAGAAATATATTACGGGACAAAAAACGCAAGCGCAAGAAGAAATTCCAAATTGCCGAAATTTTGTCGGGAGGTTATGGAACGCGCAGTTCAACAAGGTAGCAAATTTGGGACGGGGCTATTTTAGCTAACCTAGGTGGAGATGAGTCAGGAGGGCTTCACGATCGTTGGGAACGTTGTCCTCGATAACGGCATCGAGGGCAGCGTTCAGCAGCTGACCAAGCTCGGGCCCTGGCTGAACACCGGCACGAATCAGGTCGCCGCCGTTGATGGCAAGCATCTTGAGCGTATAGGGCTCCCCCGCCTCAAGCAGTTCGTGGGCGAGCGTACGCATCTCCTCGATCGTCTCGACGTAATAGAAGCACGAGGGCGCCTTGCCGAGCGTGTCGGCACGCTTAAGGTCCATGAGCTCGTCCATTAGACGCGGCGTATCGACACCCTCGCCCGAAAGCGCGCGCATCATATTGAGCAGGCAGGAGCGCTCGGGACGCAGCGGCTTGTCATGGTATTTGATCAGCAGGCACACATCGCGCACCAAATCGTGCGAGAGTGCTAGGCGATCCATGATGGCACGCGCCTTCTTGGCGCCGAGTTCGGGATGACCGTAGAAGTGACCGCTGCCGTCGTGATCGACCGTAAAGCACTCGGGTTTGGAAACGTCGTGCAAAAACGCCGCCCACATAAGGCTCGACGAGGGCGCGACGCCGTCGCACAGCGCCAGCTCCCCTGCCACCGTCAGCACGCGGGCGATATGCTCGTAGACGTTAAACGCATGATAGACGCTGCGCTGATCAAACCCGCGAGCGGACGCGAGCTCGGGCACGGCGGCGCAAACAAGCTCAGGGTAGCGCAGCATCGCGTCTCCCCCATGGCCGGTCGAAAGGATACCCTCGAGCTCAATACCCACGCGCTCGCGCGCCACAGCATCGAGCAGCGGCGCGCACTCGGCAAGCGCACGCTTGGTCTCG
>CABUVC010000066.1 GCA_902494855.1 uncultured Collinsella sp. | reverse complement strand
GCCCCCAAGGCCAGCCAGCAGGAGTTCAAGACCGACGAGGAGGCCCGCCAGGCACTCCAGCAGGGCCGCGTTGACGCCTACGTCATCGATAACAACATGCAGCAGAGCGCCCTGGTCCGCGAGCCCGGTAAGTACAAGATCGCCGGCAAGCCCTTCGGCAGCAAGGAGCCCTATGGCATCGGTCTGCCGCTCGATTCCGACGGCGTCGCCTTTGTCAACGACTTCCTTAAGAAGATCGAGGACGATGGCACCTGGACCGAACTGTGGCAGATCTGCATTGGCGACCGCACGGGCGACACCAATGTTCCCGAGCTGCCCGAGATCGGTGCCTAGGCAGCGAGCCTGGTAACGGCCGCAACGAAACCATATGGAAACGCATGATGTGCTTTATTGCGGTAAACTGTTTCCTCACTGAGTTGTCGGGGCTTCCGTACACACGGGAGCCCCTTTCCTTATCGGCGGGAGGTCCGCATGAGTCTCTCCGAGCTCTGGTCGCTCTATGGCCAGAACTATATCGACGCGCTGCTAGCAACCTGGGGCATGACGCTTGAGTCGTTTGCCATCGCCATGGTGCTGGCCGTCGCCGTCACCGTGATGCGCGTGTCGCCGCTCAAGCCGCTGCGCGTCTTTGGCGACCTGTATGTCCAGGTCTTCCGTAACATCCCCGGCATCGCGCTGCTCATTATCGTCGTCTATGCGCTGCCGCCGCTCAAGGTCGTCCTGCCCTACCGCACCTGCGTTATCGTCGCCACGGTCCTTTTGGGCTCGGCCTTTGGCTCCGAGAACTTTATGAGTGGCATCAACACCGTCGGTGTCGGCCAGGTGGAAGCCGCCCGCTCGCTGGGCATGAGCTTCAGCCGTATCCTCGCCAAGATCGTGATTCCGCAGGCGCTGCGCTCGAGTGTACTGCCCATGACCAACCTCTTTATCGCCGTCATGCTCACCACCGCGCTCGGCAGTCAGGTGCCGCTTAAACCGCAGGAGCTCACCGGCGTGGTGAGCTACATCAACACGCGCTCGCTCGGCGGCGTCGCCGCGTTCTTTATCTCGGCGCTCGGCTACCTGGGCACGGCCTTTGTGGTGAGCCACATTGGCAACTATATCGATAAGAAGGTGAGGATCCTCCGATGAGCAAGCACTCCACCTCCGCGCTCACCATGCGCGATGCGCTCTACGAGGCTCCCGGCCCCAAGATGCGCGCCAAGATTCGCGTCGGCACCGCCATCTCACTTGTTGCCGTGGCCGCGCTCATCGCTCTGGTACTGCAGCGCTTTTATGTGACCGGCCAGCTTTCGGTCCATTACTGGTACTTCTTTACGCACCTCACCACCTGGAAGTTCCTGCTTGCCGGTTTTGAGGGCACGGTAAAGGTCGCGCTCACCGCCGGCGCCATCGCGCTGGTACTGGGCTTAGCCCTCATGCTCGGCCGTACCAGCGACATCAAGCCGCTGCAGCTGGTCTGCCGCGTGCTCACCGATTTCTTCCGTGGCGTGCCGAGCCTGCTGTTCATCTACTTCTTCTTTTTGGTGCTGCCTCAGTACAAGATTTCACTGCCGTCGTTTTGGATGCTCACGCTTCCCGTCGCGCTCGCTGCAGCCGGCGTACTTGCCGAGATCTTCCGCGCCGGCGTCAACGCCGTGCCGCGTGGTCAGGTCGAGGCAGCCCAGGCGCTCGGTCTCTCCAAGGCCAAAATCACCTTTAAAATCGTATTGCCCCAGGCGATTCGGTTTATCATTCCGTCGTTGATTTCGCAGCTTGTGGTCGTAGTCAAGGACACCACCGTCGCCTATGTCGTGAGCTACCCCGACCTCATGCAAAATGCCCGCGTGCTCATTACCAACTACGACGCCCTCGTGTCGGTCTACCTGGTTATCGCGGTCATCTACATCCTCATCAACGTCGCGATCAACAAGGCCGCCATCTACGTTTCGCACAAGACCGGCGCGACCATCATCCGCTAACGCTTTACCATTTCGAGTCATAAGGAGCCGAGCACCATGGCACAGAGCACCTCTTCCACCGGCAATCAGCCGCTGATCGAGCTCAGACACGTCGATAAGCACTATGGCGATCTGCACGTCCTCAACGACATCAATCTCTCGGTCGACCGCGGCGAGGTCGTCGTGGTGATCGGACCCTCGGGCTCGGGCAAGTCGACCATGTGCCGCACCATCAACCGTCTGGAAACCATCGACTCGGGCGAGATCCTCATCGAGGGCGAGCCCCTGCCGCAGGAAGGCAAGAACCTTGCCCGCATGCGTGCCGAACTGGGCATGGTGTTTCAGCAGTTCAACCTGTTCGCACATATGACCGTACTGCAGAACGTCATGCTGGGGCCGGTCGATGTGCTGGGCGTGTCCAAGGAGGAAGCTCGTGAGCGCGCCATGGACCTGCTGAGCCGCGTGGGCGTGGCCGAGCAGGCCGATAAGGTGCCCGCGCAGCTCTCGGGCGGCCAGCAGCAGCGCGTAGCCATCGCCCGCTCGCTTGCCATGCAACCCAAGGCCATGCTCTTTGACGAGCCCACGAGCGCCCTTGACCCCGAGATGATCAACGAGGTGCTCGAGGTCATGGTCCGTCTGGCCCAGAAGGGCATGACGATGATCGTCATCACGCACGAGATGAACTTCGCCCGCCGTGTGGCCGATCGCGTTGTCTTTATGGCCGACGGCCAGATCGTAGAAACCGGCACGCCTGACGAGTTCTTCGACCATCCCCAGACCAAGCGCGCCCAGGACTTCCTCAACTCCATTAAGGGCCACTAACCCAATTGCCACGCGGGCAAATTCATCAGTAACGTTTGCTCCGCGCCACCCCTGTGCCATGTCCACCCGGATTCGAAAGCTACGCCCATGATCGGAACCCGCACCTCATCGTCCTACACTCCGCACGTCGACGTCGATCCCGCCGACCGTCCGCTCATCCTGGTCGCACCACGCTGGGAAGAAGCGAAACCCTATTTGAGCGAGACGCTCTCCCCCAACGAGGAAATCGCAAGTGTCTTTGTCGATGCCATCCTTGCCGCCGGCGGCCTGCCGCTGCAGATGTCCATCACCGAGGACATTGAGGTTATCCGTCATTACGTCGATATCGCCGACGGCATCGCCATTCCCGGCGGCCCGGACGTCAACCCCAAGCGCTGGGGCGATGATCGACCCTACGACCCCACCCTCTGCTGCGAGATCCGCGATAGTTTTGAGTTTAAGCTGGTCGACGAGGTACTCCGCGCCAAGAAGCCGCTCTTTACCACCTGCCGCGGCACGCAGCTGCTCAACGTCGCCACTGGCGGCACCCTGTGCATGGACGTGCCGAGCCTGGGTGCGCGCGAGGGCCGCACGCAGTGGCGCCACACCCACGTGCTCAACGACCCCGTGCATCCCGTCGAGGTCGTGCCGGGCTCGCTGCTGGAACGCGCGGTTGGCGGGCACAGGCTAATCCAGACCAACTCCGCACACCACTGCTGCGTCGACCGTCTGGGTAAAAGCACACGCTTGGTCGCCAAGGCAACCGACGGCGTTCCTGAGTGCATCGAGGTCGAAGGCCAGCCATTCTGTCTAGGCGTGCAATGGCACCCTGAGTACACATGGAAGACGCTCGAGACCGACTTTAACCTGTGGAAGTCGTTTGTCGAGGCAGCGGCCAAGGTAAAGCAGGCGCGCTAGCTCGCGAACCACAAAACAGATAAGGGCGCCCCGCCGGCCACATGGTCCGGCGGGGCGCCCTTTCACCTATATGTGGCCGGCAAGCAGCCCAAGGCTCGTAAGCTCTTATTCAGCCGCCTCGCGCAGGGCCGACAACGTGGCCGCATATTGCTGCTGCAACGCATGCATCCCCTCGCGAGCGCCGTCAACGGCATCGGCGCCGCGCAGCGTCTCGGTCACCACAACCGCCGGCTCGTACAGATTATCGAATCCCAAGTTCTGGCTCACGCCCTTGAGCGTGTGCGCTGCCATAAACGCACCTTCGGCGTCTCCTGCCGCCATGGCGGCCTCCAACTTGTCCATGCTCTCGTCATCCAAAAACTTGAGGGCAAAGCGGCTAAGCATCTCCTCGCCCATCAGCCGAGCGCACGCGTCTTCATAATTAGCGCCGATCTTCTCATACGCCTCACGCATGGAAATCATGGATTGAAACTCCTTAGGTCAAACTAAATCGTGGGAAACGCGACAACGTCGGCGGGGCGTGCCAACGTCTCGGCAATACGGTCTTGCACCTCGAGCAGACAGTCGAGCAACAGCGGGTTAAAGGTGCCGCACTTACCGTCCAGGATCATCTGGATCGCCTCCTTGTGCGGGATAGCGTCCTTGTACACACGCACGCTCGTCAGAGCATCGTACACGTCGGCCACCGAGACCACCTGCGCGGCAATGGGAATGTCGTCGCCCTTAAGGCCATCGGGATAGCCCTTGCCGTCCCAGCGCTCGTGGTGCCAACGCGCAATCTGGTACGCATATTCCATAAGCGCATTGCCGACGTGATGGCGGCCCAGCTCAAACAGCATGTTGGCGCCGATCGTGGTATGCGTCTTCATAATCTCGAACTCCTCGGACGTAAGGCGTCCGGGTTTGTTGAGAATTGCATCGTCAATCGCCATCTTGCCGATATCGTGCAGCGCCGAAGCCAGGGCAATCGTGGAGCGTTCCTCGTTGTCGAGGGAGATGGTGTCGCTACGCTGGACCAGACAGTCAAGCAGCAGCTCGGTCAGCTTTTCGATATTCGTAACGTGCCTGCCGCTCTCGCCGTTGCGAAGCTCCATGACGCCGGCCATGATGTCAATGAGCATGCGACTGTTCTTGACGCGCTCGTTGTACTGCTGGGACAGCAGGCTCGTCAGGCGGCGCTGTTTGGCGTATAGGCGGATGGTGTTGCTTACACGGCGGCGCACGACACGGGAGTCAAACGGGCGGTTGATATAGTCCGAGGCGCCCAGCTCGTACGCGCGCAGAACCATATCATCGGAATCTTCGCTCGAAATCATGATGAAAGGCAGATTGTCGATACCCGATCGGCGCGACAGATCGGCCAGCACCTCAAAGCCGCTTATGCCCGGCATGACAATATCCAGCAGCACGAGCGACAACTCATCGCCATAGCGGTCGACCATGTCGAGCGCCGTACGACCGTTGTCGGCCTCGAGGATGCAATACTCGTCCTTGAGCATCTCGTTGAGAATGGCTCGGTTCATCTCGGAGTCATCGATAATAAGCACCAAAGGCTTTTCGCTTTGGAAGGCCTCGATGGAATCGGAATCGGTCACGACCGTACCGCCTTTTGCCTTAGCGCGGCTCAGTAACTGGACAGCGCGGCCAACGGCCTCGTCGACCGTCTCGCCATGAATGCGAGCGCCACCAACACATGCCGTCAAGCTCACGTACTCATGGCCCGGAATAACCGTGGAATGAACGGCATCGCATACCTGATGCAGGCGACGGGTAAAGTCATCGGAGGGAATATTGGGCATGACGACCACAAACTTGTCGCAGCCATAGCGCACAAGCTCGTCAGTCGAACGAATACCGCTGCGTATGGCTGTCGCCACGGCACCGAGCGCAAGGTCGCCGGCATGGCGGCCACACGTATCGTTGAAGACCCTAAAATCATCAAGGTCGATCATCGCAACGCCGGCATTCATGCGGGCGTTGCGGAGCTTTCCCTCGTAATATCGACGATTGTGCACGCTCGTCAGCACGTCGGTGTAGACAAGGTCCTCTTCTGCAGCCTCTTGCTCATCGATCGGACGTACCATCAGCAAGACGTGAGGCTCGCCCTCGACCTTCAGAGGGCGCAGGCGAGCGCGGTACTCAACACCATCGTTGAGCAGTTGTTCCGACACCTCATCGGAGTCTGCCAAGGCCTCAAGACTCGACTGACGCAGACAAGGGCAGCGATCGCCGGCGAGCAAGCAGTTAGGCTCGCTCTTAATCTGATCGGCCGACAGCAAACGCACCACGGGGTAGGTCTTCGCGACGCGGGCGACCTCGGCGGCAGCCTCCTCGTCGGTTAGATTGACCTCGTGATTATTGAGCATATGGGGCCCTTTCTATCGTTACGCACGGCAACAGTGCATATCAATTGGTACAAGGGTAACATCTAACAGCTGAAGGCAAACGCGCGATTATCGTTGCATTTTTATGACCTGCCAAACGGCGGTAATGGAGCCGCAGGCGCGCGGTTATGGGCGCATTCGTTAACAATGACGAAACGCTAACAGCCCCTCTCCCCGCAGGTCATCGGGCGTGCTAACGCTCCAAGACATCGCGAACGGCGTTTGCCGCCGTAACGGGGCGATCGCGCAGACCGTTATGCGCGCCGGGAACCATTACGAGTGGACAGCCCAAAAGCTCAGCCGCCACCCTCGTACCAGCCTCGCGGGGCGTGCCGACCGAAAGCTCGCCCAAAAACACGGCCGACACCGCCTTTGACGCGCGGGCGCGCTCCCAGTCGGGAGCATATGTCATATTTGTTCCATATTCGTTCGCCATAAAGCAACGACCATTGCGCAGGGCATGTTTGACTTCCGCTTCGGTCGTCCCAGGAGCCTCGGGGTCCAAGTCGCCGAGGGCTCCCAAGAAAAGCCGGAGCGCCCTTGAAACCTTTCCAGCCGCAATCATATCGAGCAAAACCGGAGCTGCGCCCATGCCGACGCCTTCGGCCGACACAGCCGGCTCATGCAGAATCGCACGGGCGACGAGATGGGGTTCGGTGCGAAGAAGCTCCAGCGCCACCAACGTACCGGCGCTATGCGCAAGCACATTTGCCGGAGCGCCAACGTGTTCGATCACGGCTTGCAGGTCGGCGGCCTGAGCGGCAAGATCATAGCTGCCGTCTGCCGCATCGCTGCTGCCACCGCAGCCGCGGCGGTCGTAGGCAATTACGCGGTAGTTGCGGCTGAGCTCACAAGCGATACCGTCGAAAAATGTGCCGTCGACACAAGCGCCGTGCACGCACACCAAGGCAGGAGCATCAGGCGACACATCCGGGCCGGCATATTCGCGACAGGCAATCGTGGTGCCCGCATTCTCGACCGTAAAATCCATGTTGTGCCCCCATCATCAATGCTCATCCAGTTGCACGTCGGTGCGGTTGGATAGACCCGCATTGCCTTACGCCTTGTTAACAGATTAACTGTACCCGACCCGAGGCTTTTCATGGCACGGCAGAATGAGCGACGTGAAAAAACGAAACTTGTAAAGCAAGAGCCCGCACCTTGCTTTGGAGCCGATGCTATGCTTAGGCACAATTGTCTTGAGGAGCATATGCCTATGTCTACGTTTTTGAATGCCAGCCCCATCTTTGGGCCCGTTCGCAGCCGTCGCCTTGGTCTCTCGCTCGGCGTCAACATGATGCCGGCCAGCGGCAAAATCTGCACGTTCGACTGCATTTACTGCGAAAACGGCCTCAACGCCGAGCGCCCCTGCCATGAGCCGCATAACACAGCTGCCGTGGTACTCGACGCGCTCGAGGCAAAGCTGCGCGAGATGGCAGCCGAGGGCGAGCTCCCCGATGTGATCACCTTCGCAGGCAACGGCGAGCCCACCGCCGCACCGGAGTTTCCGCAGGCCATCGCCGGCGCCGTCGCGCTGCGCGACGAGCTTGCCCCAAACTCCAAGATCGCCGTACTCTCCAACGGCACGCGCGCCGACCGCCCCGAGGTGCACGACGCGCTCATGATGGTCGATGACAACATTCTTAAGCTCGATACCGTCGACCCGGCGTTTATCCAGCTGCTCGACCAGCCTGTTGGCCCCTACGACGTCGAGCACCAGATCGAGACGTTCGCAAGCTTTGACGGTCACGTTATTATCCAGACGATCTATTTGACCGGTGAGTATCAGGGCAAGCCCATCGACAACACCGGCGAGGAGTACGTTGTCCCCTGGCTCGCGGCGCTTGAGCGCATTCGCCCACAAGAAGCGACCATCTACACGGTGGCGCGCGAGACGCCGGTCACCGGCCTTGCCAAAGCAGCGCCCGAGGCGCTCGACGCCATTGCCTCCTACGTCCGCCGCCGGGACCGCAAGGTGGCCTTCGTGCGCCTGGCCGTGGCCGCCGAGCTGCCCCAGACCAGCCCCGTGCTCTCCGGCATCCCCTACGACAACACCGTGGTCGTGGACCTCACCGGCGGAGACGAGGCCATCCTTGACCGCATGAAGACCCGCGGCAGGCGAGACGTGCGCAAGGCCCTGCGCGAGT
>CABUVC010000065.1 GCA_902494855.1 uncultured Collinsella sp. | reverse complement strand
GAGCGAAGGGGGAAACTCGGCCCCCTCCGTCCCGGCCGGACAGGTCGCACTACACCGTGTACTGCGGCAGGTCCTGCAGGGCGATGACGTCCATGCCCATGTCGTTGGCGCTGCCGTGACCCTGCTGGTCCTCGCGCACGGCCTCGATGGCACTCACGTACGTGTTGGCCGCAGACATCGCCGTCACGCAGGTCACGCCGCGGCGCACGGCCTCGGTGCGCAGAAGGTAGCCGTCGCCACGCGAACCCGGGCCGTACGGCGTGTTGATGATTACCGCGATCTTGCCATCGGCGATGAGGTCACCGATGTTGGGACGCTCGCCGTCGTGCGGGCCGCTGATCTTCTCCACGACTTCGCACGTCACGTTGCCGCCGCGCAGCACGCGCGCCGTACCCTCGGTGGAGCAGATGTCAAAGCCCAGGTAGCGCAGGATGCGGGCGACCGAAAGGATGTGACGCTTATCTCGGTCGCACACGCTAATGAACACCTTGCCGGCGCTCGGGTCGGGCAGCTTGTAGTCAATCGCCAGTTGCGTCTTGGCGTATGCCTCGGGATAGCTCTTGGCGATACCCATGACCTCGCCCGTCGACTTCATCTCGGGCCCCAGGATAACGTCAGCGCCCGGGAAACGGCCCCAGGGCATAACGGCTTCCTTCATACAGAACCAATCGAGCTGACGCTCGTCGCTCGGCAGGCCCAGGCTCGCGATGGAATCGCCTGCCATGATACGCGCCGCGCACTTGGCCAGCGGCACGCCGGTTGCCTTGGAGATGAACGGCACGGTACGGCTGGCACGCGGGTTGGCCTCGATCACGTAGACGGTCTCACCCTTGATGGCATACTGCACGTTGACCAGGCCGCGTACGCCCAGCGCCATCGCGATGCGGCGCGTGGTCTCGCGGAGCTTCGCCTGCAGGCTCTCGCTAAAGCTAAACGGCGGAATGCAGGTCGCAGAGTCGCCGGAGTGAATACCGGCCTCCTCAATATGCTCCAGGATGCCGCCGATGTAGACCTCTTCGCCGTCGCACAGGGCATCGACATCGGACTCAATCGCACCCTCCAGGAAGCGGTCGAGGTACACCGGGTAGTCGGGGCTAATGCGCGCGGCCTCGGCCATGTAATCGCGCAGATGCTCGGCATCGTAGGCGATCATCATGCCGCGGCCGCCCAGCACGTAGCTCGGACGCACCAGCAGCGGGTAGCCAATATGCGCGGCCACGGCCTCGGCCTCCTCAAACGAGGTTGCCTGGCCCGCCGGCGGATACATAATGCCCAGCTTGTCGAGCAGGGCGGCAAAGCGTTCGCGGTCCTCGGCAAAGTCGATGGCATCGGGCTTGGTGCCCATGATGTTCACGCCGCTCTCCTCGAGCATGCGCGCCAGCTTAAGCGGAGTCTGGCCGCCGAGCGTCACCACGACGCCGTCGGGGCGCTCAACATCGATAACGTCCATGACGTCCTCGTAGGTGAGCGGCTCAAAGTACAAGCGGTCCGAGGTGTCGTAGTCAGTCGAAACGGTCTCGGGGTTGCAGTTGACCATGATGGTCTCGAAGCCGCGAGCCGCCAGTGCGTAGCTCGCGTGCACGCAGCAGTAATCGAACTCGATACCTTGGCCAATGCGGTTGGGGCCGGCGCCCAGGATCATCGCCTTGGGCTTGTCCGCCGGCGTGGTCTCGTCGGGAGCCACGCACTTCTTGGCATCCGGGCTCGTGCGGTAGATGTTCTCGTACGTCTTGTAGTGGTACTCCGTGGCGCTCGAAAACTCCGCAGCGCAGGTATCGACCGTCTTCATGCTGGGAACCACGCCCAGACCCTTGCGATAGGCGCGCACAAAGCGCTCGTCCGAGCCGGTCAGCGCGGCAATCTCGGCGTCGCTCGTGCCGTACTGCTTGAGCAGGCGCATCGCGTCGGCGTCGATATCCTCCACACGCAGGCCGCGGATGCTCTCCTGGACCTGCACCATGTCGTTGATGCGGTTGAGATACCACGGGTCGATGCCGCAAATGGCATGGATACGCGCAACGTCCCAGCTGCGGCGCAGGGCCTCGACCACAAAGAAGATGCGATGCTCGGTCGGGGTTGCCACGGCCTGAGCGAGCTCATCGTCGCTCAGCTTGTCGGCACCTTCCTTGCCACCGGCACAAATGCCCTGATGCCCGTCCTCCAGTGAGCGCATGGCCTTGCCGAAGGCCTCCTCAAAGGTGCGGCCGATCGCCATAATCTCGCCCACGGCCTTCATGCGCGTGGTGAGCGTGGGGTCGGTGCCCTTGAACTTCTCAAAGGCAAAGCGCGGCACCTTGACCACGCAGTAGTCGATCGTGGGCTCAAAGCAGGCGGGCGTGGCCTTGGTGATGTCGTTGACGATCTCGTCGAGCGTGTAGCCCACGGCAAGGCGCGCGGCGGCCTTGGCGATGGGGAAACCCGTGGCCTTGGAGGCCAGCGCGGACGAACGGCTCACGCGCGGGTTCATCTCGATGACGATCAGGCGGCCGGTCTGGGGGTTCACGGCAAACTGCACGTTGGAGCCGCCGGTCTCGACGCCGATCTTCTCCAAGATGGCGAGCGAGGCGACACGCATGCGCTGATACTCCAGGTCGGAGAGGGTCTGCGCCGGCGCCACGGTGATGGAGTCGCCGGTGTGCACGCCCATGGGGTCGAGATTCTCGATGGAGCACACGATGATGCCGTTGCCGGCGTGGTCGCGCATGACCTCCATCTCATACTCTTTCCAACCCTCGATGGACTCCTCGACCAGCACCTCATGGGCAGGCGAGAGCTCAAGGCCCTGGCTCACGATGGAGACGAGCTCCTCGTGGGTATGCGCGATGCCGCCGCCGGCGCCACCGAGGGTAAAGCTCGGGCGCAGTACGCAGGGATAGCCCACGCGCTCGGCGATAGCCTCGGCGTCGGCCACGCTGTAGGCGTAGCCCGAGCGCGCGACCTCCAGGCCAATCTCGGCCATGGCCTCGTTAAAGAGCTTGCGGTCCTCGCCGCGCTCGATAGCGGCCAGGTCGCAGCCGATCATCTCGACGCCGTACTTGTCGAGCGTACCGTCCTTTGCCAGCTCGACGGCGGCATTCAGACCGGTCTGGCCGCCCAGCGTAGGCAGCAGCGCGTCCGGGCGCTCCTTTTTGATCACGCGCTCGATAAACTCGGCGGTGATGGGCTCAACATAGGTGCGGTCGGCAAGACCGGGGTCGGTCATGATGGTCGCCGGGTTGGAGTTGACCAGGATGACCTCAAAGCCATCCTCCTTGAGCACCTTGCAGGCCTGGGCGCCGGAGTAGTCAAACTCACAGGCCTGACCGATAACGATGGGGCCAGAACCAATGACGAGGATGCGCTTGATGTCAGTACGTTTCGGCATTGTTAGTTCTCCTCGGTCGCAGCGTTCTCGGACTCGGCGAAATTCCAGCCGGCGAGGCGGTCCTTCGCGGTGTCGATGTCCAGGTAGTTCTCCTCGCCGTCCATGAGTCGCGTAAAGGCGGTAAAGAGATAGTGGGCATCGGTGGGGCCAGGCGAAGCCTCGGGGTGGTACTGGACCGAGAAGCACGGGGCGTCGAGCAGCTGGATGCCCTCGGCGGTGCCGTCGTTGAGGTTCACATGTGTCAGGCGAATGCGACCAAAGCGCTCGTTCATCACGACCGGCGCGATGCCGCGACGCACCCAGGCGCGCAGGTCGCCATCGGCCGCATGCTCGGTTTCGCCGCCGGAAAGCTCCGGAATCAGTTTGCCCAGACTGGGGAACAGCAGACCAAAGCCGTGGTTTTGCGCGGTGATCTCCACGCGACGGCTCACCAGATTCATAACCGGCTGGTTACCGCCACGGTGACCGAATTTAAGCTTTTCCATTTGGGCGCCGCACGCCAAGCTGATCATCTGGTGACCAAGGCAAATGCCAAAGACCGGCACCTTGCCGATCAGCTGCTGCACCTGCTCGTAGGTCTCCACCACGGCATCGGGGTCGCCGGGGCCGTTGGACAAAAAGACGCCATCGGGATTCATGTCGAGTACCTGCTGGGCGGGCGTATCCCACGGCACGACGGTGAGATCGCAGCCGGCACGGACCAGGCCCTCCAGAATACCGCGCTTCACACCGCAGTCGTAGGCGACCACTTTGTGACGGGCAGGAGCGGCAGCCGCAAGCGCAAAGTCATGCGTGGCAGGCAGGTCGGCGGCCACAAACTCGTGAGGCGCGGGGCAACTTACGGTCTTGACCAGGTTCTCGCCTACCAGCGTGGGCGCTGCGGCCAGACGCTCGGCAAGCTCGTCGACGTCGAAGATCTCGGTCGAGATAATGCCCATCTTGGAACCATTGTCGCGCAGAAGGCGCACCAGAGCGCGGGTGTCGACACCCTCGATAGCGACGATGCCGTGAGCGCGCAGGTACTCCGGCACGCTGACGGCCGAGCGCCAGTTAGAAGGCGTGGCGCACATGTCGCGAACGATCATGCCGCGCATAGCCGGAGCGCCCGCAGGGCGCACGGCGTCGCCGGGGAAGGCCGACTGGACGTCGGTCTCGTCGATACCGTAATTGCCGATCTGCGGATAGGTCATGGTTACAATTTGGCCGGCATAACTCGGGTCGGTCATGACCTCAAAGTAGCCCTCGAGCGAGGTGTTGAAGCAGACTTCGCCGGTCGCGGTGCCCTCGGCGCCGCATGCACGTCCATAAAAAATGGTCCCATCCTCAAGATACAGGATACAGGGACCGCAGGTGCCCTTGCTGGTTTTGGCCAGCATACGCTGGCAAAGCTCGCTGGGCGCGAAGGTGCGGGCGGCAGCGCCCGCGGTATGGTTGTTCGCCATAATTCTCCTTCCCGGTCTCACAGGACCGGCTTAAAGGTGTGTAGTTAGGCCTCGCGGTATTTTAACCGCAAGCATGCCTCATGGCGTTAATTTCATCGAAATGTTTACGAAATGATAATTATGACTTTCTATGCATAATGATTTTTTAATCCCCGTCCCGGAAAAATCATCCCGCGGGGCTTGTGGCTCACGCGGGATGATGGCGTCTTATTTTATCTTGTCCTGCTCCAGCAGTTCGGACGGTGTGCGATCGGGCTTGCCGCCGCGGAAAATCTCGCGGCCATGCAGACGATGCTCCAGGTCACGTTCGGCCTTTTCCTCGTCAATCTTGGTCTGGCTCACCACCGGGTCCTCAATCAACGACGACACCGAGTTCACCTGCTTCTGAATGCGCTCGGCGATGGTGTCATCCATACTCACGATGCGCATCTTCCAGTCGATATTCGTGGCGTTGGATGAGCTCTTGGTCCACACGAACGTCAGGATGGCGCTCTGGTGGCCCTGGGCGGGAAACATGCCAAAGAAGGAATCGTGCTGAATGTTGCTATCCTCGTCGATATAGGCGTGAACGTTATACACCACGCGGTCGATCTTATCGTTGAGCAACGCGTTGGTCGCAAGCGCCGCGGCCTGAATCTGCCCGTTGGACAGCAGCTCGAGCTCGTTGGCAGACGATGTGTCCAACACCGTCACCTCGACCGTGCCCGTACGCTCATCGGCTTCATCGACGGTAAAGTCGAGCGGGAACTGCGTAAAGCCGTTGCCCCACTCAAGGCCGCCCTTCAGCGCCGTCGAAACGGTATCGACCGAAACGCTCTCGGACAGGTTGGCGGTGTTCAGGCGACGCATCACGCCGTAGCCAATCTGCATGCCCACGATCAGCACCAAAATACCAATGACCACGGCCATCGCGGTCTTCGTAATGGTATGACTCACCTGCGAACCCGAAGGATCATCCTCGGACAGCGGGTCGATATGTTTTGCCTGGCTCGCGCGGTCCTCGCTGCGCAGCTGCGCTAGCGCCGCTTTGTCACCGCGCTTGGCCGCAGCCTCCTTCTCACGCATGCGCTCGGTTCGCTTTTTGGCAAGCGTGGGATCCAAGACACCGGATGCATCGATTTCGGAGAATAACTCCGTCACTTCTTCCGGAGTCAAAGGGTTCTTGTCAGCCATAAACTTCCTGTCATATCAATCAGTCGAGCTCGTGCGCACGCGCACCTTCGAACTGCATTCGATAGTAACGGGCATAGGTGCCGCCACGGGCGAGAAGCTGTTCATGCGTGCCACGTTCCACAACGCGACCATGCTCAACGGTCGCAATCTCATCGGCGTGTTTAATGGTCGAGAGACGGTGGGCGATGATGATTGTGGTACGGCCGCGTGCCAGCTCTTCGAGCGACTCCTGGACCGCCTCCTCGCTCTCGTTATCCAAAGCACTCGTCGCCTCGTCCAAGATCAAGATTTTGGGATTCTTGAGAAACACACGCGCGATGGCAACGCGCTGTTTCTGTCCGCCCGAAAGACGGCTGCCACGCTCGCCCACCACGGTGTCGTAGCCCTGTGGAAGCGACTCGATAAAGGCATCGATGTTGGCGCGACGGGCGGCCTCGGCGATCTCTTCCGCTGTAGCGCCCGGCTTGCCGTAGGCGATGTTCTCGCCAATCGTACCGTCAAACAGATAGACATCCTGCTGCACCAGGCCGATGGCGCGGCGCAGGCTCTGCTGCGTCACATCGCGCACGTCCTGGCCGTCGATGCTAATGGATCCGGCAGCCACGTCATAAAAGCGCGGCAGCAGCGAACAGGTCGTGGACTTGCCACCGCCCGAAGGGCCAACCAAAGCGATGGTCTGCCCGGGCTTGATGGACAGATTCATATGGTCGATAACGGGACGCTCGTCGGCATCACCCTCGCCCAGCTCAACGTCCTCGTAGTTAAAGCACACGTCGTGATAATCCACGGCGCCGGCAGTCACCTGCAGATCCGTGGCGCCCGGCTTGTCCTGGATATCCGGCGCGGTCGAGAGCACCTCGTCCATACGCTTAAAGCCGGCGATAGCCTTCTGATACGTTTCGGCCGAATTGACGAGTGTCTCGAGCGGCGTGCAGAACAGCGAAATATAGAGTGCAAAGGTCGCCATATCGACCGCCTGCAGCTGTCCCTGGGCGACCAGCCAGCCGCCCAGCAGTACCACGATCACATACAGCACGCCCGAGAGCAGGCCATACGTCGCGGTATAAACGCCCATGGCGTGATACATGTTCTCCTTGGACGAAAGATAGCGATTGTTGGAGGCGCGGAACTTGAAACGTTCGGTCTCCTCATTGGCAAAGCTCTTGACCACGCGCATGCCCGCCAGCGAATCCTGCAGCTGCGCATTGATGCCGCTGATCTTTTTGCGGTTGTCGCTAAAGACCTCGCGCATGCGCATGTTCTGCCAAAACATGATGACCGCAAACGCCGCCGTTACCACGGCCATGGCGAGCGCCAGCACCGGGGCGATGGTAAAGAGGATCACAAACGAGCCGATAATCTCGATGCCGCAGATGATGATCCACTCGGGCACGTGGTGCGCCGCCTCGCAGATATCGAACAGGTCGTTGACTACGCGACTCATCATATCGCCCGAGCTGTTGCGGTCGAAGTACGCAAAGCTAAAGCGCTCATACTGGTCGAACAGGTCCTCGCGCATCTTGGACTCCATGCGCGCGCCCATCACGTGGCCCCAATAGCTCACAAAGTAGCGGCAGGCGCAACGGATGACATACATCAGCACCAAACCCACCGCGATCATACCGAGCGCCTGCATAATGGCAGCCTGACCCTGAGTAAATAGCCCACCGGTCAAATTGCGCAGGATAATAGGAAACGCCAGGTCAATGGCAGCAAGCACCAGAGCACAAACAGTATCAGCAACAAAAAGCCCCATCTGGGGCTTGTAATACGAAAGAAACCTTTTAAACATGCAATCCTCGAAGAGAAATAAATAGCGTGAGAAATCCGGTTGAACCGGTCAGGCTGAAAACAAAGCGTCCCAACAAGCATAACGCCGACGTTCTGGCAGCGTCAGCGAAAACGTCCCTAAGCGAGCAAGGTGCCTTGAAAGAGGAGCGACGCGTACTTCGGTACGCGAGCGACGATTGAAAGGCAGATTGCCGCTTAGGGGCGTTTGCAGCGTCGACTCGTTACGCGGTTTGGTAAAACCGCGTAACCTAGAGCTCCGCTCCGCCCAAGCGGTGCGCGATGCTATCGCAGGCCAAGGCGCCCACGACGGTCTTGGCGTCTTCGATCTTGCCGTCGAGCACGGCGTCGATCAGCTCGTGCAGCGGCACCAGGTCCACATTGACAAACTCGTCATCGTCGGGGTTGGGCACATCAAACTCGAGCTTGGTAGCCAAGTAGATGTGGATGATCTCATCGCAAAAACCGCAGGACGTGACAATCGACGTCAAAAAGCGAATACGACCAGCCCTAAAGCCCGTCTCCTCATGCAGTTCGCGCTTGGCG
>CABUVC010000064.1 GCA_902494855.1 uncultured Collinsella sp. | reverse complement strand
GCGGCGCTCACGGTGGGCGGCGTGCAGATTTTCCTGTCCTATGCCAACCAGTACACCAAGCCGTTCAACGAGGTTACCAACGTCATTACGCAAATCCAAACGGCGTATGCCTCGGCGCGTCGTATGTTTGCGTTGCTCGACGCCAGCGAGCAGGAGCCCGATGCGTCGGACGCCGTAGAGCTTGCCGCCCCGCAGGGCGAGGTTTCGTTTGAGCATGTGGACTTTAGCTATGTGCCCGACCGCAAACTGCTGCAGGATATCTGCATCGATGCCAAGCCCGGCATGCGCTTTGCCCTGGTCGGTCCCACGGGCTGTGGCAAGACGACGCTCATCAATTTGCTGCTGCGTTTTTACGATATCGATGCCGGACGCATCATGGTCGATGGCAAGGCTTCGCGCGATTACACACGCTCGAGCCTGCGCCGTGCCTTTGGCATGGTGCTACAAGATACCTGGCTGTTCGAGGGCACCGTGGCGGAAAACATCGCGTACGGTTGCCCCGATGCCACGCGTGAGCAGGTCATCGAAGCCGCCAAGCGCGCGCACGCGCATAAGTTTATCGTGCAGCTGCCAGGCGGCTACGATACGGTCATCGGCGAGGACGGCGGCACGTTTAGCCAAGGTCAAAAACAGCTGCTGTGCATCGCGCGCGTCATGCTCACCGACCCGGCGATCTTGCTGCTGGACGAGGCGACGTCGAGCATCGATACGCGTACCGAGCTGCAGGTGCAGGCGGCATTCGACGAGCTCATGGCCGGTCGTACGAGCTTTGTCGTGGCGCACCGCCTGTCGACGATCCGCAACGCCGACTGCATTCTGGTGATGCGCGACGGCCAGATTATCGAGCGCGGCACGCACGACGAACTGCTGGCGGCAGACGGCTTCTATGCCGAGCTCTACCTTAGCCAGTTTGCCCAGTAAGCAAGCCCGTGGGGCAAATTAATCAGGTTTGTTTGTCCCATAGAGCGATCGTGTTATATAGCGTTCTACCAGCGCGTGAAACAATTTGACGGTATTTCGTAAAACAAATTGACGATATTATATGAAACAATTTGACGGCGTTTTGTGAAACAGTTTTTCGGCCATTCGTGAAACGTTCTGCGGCGGTTTCAATCCGAAGTACATACTGTTCGAGATCTGTCCAAAGATGTCGCCTGCGTCGCCAATCGGCAGAAGGTGGTTTACATCTGTCACGTTAGTACTAAGATATTCATCTAATAAATTGCATTAATGGCTCGAGTTTCGGGGGAAACGAGGCAACGTGACTATGACATGCTCTATGGTGGTCAACAGCAAGAGCGGTAATACCAGGATGGTTTCGGGGGCGATTAAGCGCGCGCTGCAGGCTGCAGGCGTCGAGTTTATCCATGCCGCGGCGTTGAGCGATGATGCAGATCCGGAGCAGGTCACGCACGAGGCAGAGGGCGCCTGCGCTGCCGATACGGTGCTCGTTGGTTTTTGGTGCGACAAGGGCGCCTGCACGTCCTCGGTGGCGGCGCTGCTTTCCGCCCTGCACGGCAAGCGCGTCTTCTTGTTTGGCACCTGCGGCTTTGGTGCCGACCAGAGCTATTATCAGCAGATTATCGATCGCGTGTCGTCCAATTTAGCCGAGGATGCCGAGCTTGCGGGCTGGGCGATGTGCCAGGGCAAGATGGGCCCCGCGGTTAAGCAGCGCTACGAGGCGATGCTCGAGCAAGATCCCGACAACGCCCGCTTTAAGATGCTGCTCGACAACTGGGTTGCCGCAAAGGATCATCCCACCAAGGAGGATCTGGACCATATGGCGGCGGCGGCCAAGAAGGCCGTGCTGGGGGAGTAGCTCCCATCGCTGACGGCGGTCGGTCCGTCTTTCTAAATGAAACGTCCTCCCGGGCGTCGGGGCACGAAGTTCCCTGCTCTGCAGTCCTGCGCAAGACGAAGGCCACATTAAGTGGCCTTCTTTGCGTGCGGAACTCGCGATGAACTTCGTGCCCCGCCGTCCGGGAGGACGCCTCTTTATTGATGGGAGGCCTGATAGGTCGATGGTTCCGTGCCCGGATGCGTCCAAAGTGGGACGGGCTTTCCGGATGGGCAGGCTTTCGAAAAATACGTCCCGGAATTTGCCTTTGGAATGGGACGTAGTTTCCCGTTGAGGTGCTTTGCGGAAAGTGCATCCCACTCTGGGCGGTCGAAGTGGGACACACTTTCCCAAAGGCGCTCCAACGGGAAATTGCGTCCCATTATTCGGTCAAGAAACGGGATGCATTTTCCCAATGAGAGCAAAACCGGAAAATGCATCCCACAATCAGCCCTCAAAGTGGGACGCCGTTTCCCAATGAGGCTCAAGCGGAAAATGCATCCCGGAATTTGCGCTCAAAGTGGGATGCGGTTTCCGGTTGAGGGTCGCGCGCGCAGACGTGGTGTAAGAGTGTCCTGAGGTCCGTCGCTGCAAGTCCCGATGTTACTCCTTCTTGAGACCGCGCTTCTCGACTATCTCGTCCACTATCTCCCTGGCGCGCCGCCCGAGCGCGCGGCGCCTCCCCTCTGTCGGGGCCGGCCTGTCCGCGGGCTCGGCGAAGCCCTCGGCGGCCGAGGCCTCGGAGAACACGCGCTGCTGGGACCACTGCCCCTCGGTCTCCATGAGGCTCGCGCACGTCAGGCGCAGCATCGACTCCCTCGAGGGGAAGGACTGCACGACCCTGTAGCGGCGCTTGATCTCGCGGTTGGCGCGCTCCTGGACGTTGTTGGTGCGGAGCTTGGCCCAGTGCGCCCTGGGGAAGGCCGTGAACGCCAGCGCGGAGTCCTCGGCCTGCTCGAAGACCTCGCCGGCCCTGGCGGACACCGACGCCACCCAGGGCGCCGCCTCGGCCCACACGCAGCGCGCGAGGTCGGGGTCGTCCTGGTAGACCGCGGCGTGCACGAGGTCCCTGACGGCCGCCTTGGAGTCCTCGGGCCTGCCCGAGCAGGCGCTCTGGAGGTTGCGCTGCAGGTGCGTCACGCAGCGCTGCCAGGCGCAGCCCTGGAACAGGCGCGAGACGGCGGCCACGAGCCCGGCGTGGCTGTCGGAGACCACGAGGCGAACGCCGGCCAGCCCGCGCTCGCGCAGCCCGCCGAGGAATGCCGCCCAGGAGTCCTCGCTCTCGGTGTCGACCACGTCGCAGCCCAGGAAGTGCTTGCGCCCGTCGGCGCCCAGCCCGATCGCGGTCACGACGCCCTGCGAGACGACCGACGAGCCGACCCTGCAGCTCATGTAGGTGGCGTCGAGCCACAGGTAGCAGCACGGCGTGCCCGAAAGGTCGCGGCGGCGGAACTCCTCCACCTCGGCGTCGAGGTCGGAGCAGAGGCTCGAGACCTCCGAGCTCGACAGCGAGGATATGCCCAGCTTGGACGCCACGCGCTCGACCTTGCGGGTGGACACGCCGCACACGTACATCTCCTGCACGATGGAGGCCACCGAGGTGTCGACGCGCGACCATCGCGCGAGCATGCCCTCGGGGTAGTAGGTGCCGTGCCTGAGCTTGGGTATCTCGAGCTCCACGTCGCCCACGGCGGTCTTGAGCGACCTGGGGCGGTAGCCGTTGCGGCTGTTCTCCCTGCCGTCGCTGCGCTCGTTGCGGCTCGCGCCGCACATCTGCTGGGCCTCGGAGTCCATCAGCGCGTTCATCACGCCGCCCAGCACCCTGCACGCGAACTCGCGCGCGTCGCCGCACTCCTGCCAAAGCCTCGCCGCCTCGAGGGCCTCGTCGCGGCCGAGGCGCAGTACACTCTCTTCTTGGGGCATCGCCTTTCCTTCCATTCGTCACCTTCATTACTCCAACGACGAATTCTAGGCGGTGTCCCCTCCCTTTCAAGAAAGGGAAGAGGCGGGGCATGCCCCGCCTCTTACACCACATCTCTGCGCGCTACCCGGTTGAGGGTCTAAGGGGAAAATACATCCCAGAAATGGCCTTTGAGCTGGGATAAGATTTCCGCGGCATCTCGGATTCTCAAAAATGAGACACGCCGTTGGCGAAAATGAGACACGTGATATCGGGCATCGGACGTATCATTTGCAAAAATGAGTCCACTCCATTCGAATAAAGCGAGGTCCCTCATGTACGTTCCGCACCCCCGTATCCGTAGGCTGTCGAAAATCCCGCTTGCCGGGACGGCGGCGCTTGCTGCGTTGATTGCAACGAGTGTCGCCTGTTTTATGGCCACGCCCCAGGTTGCCCAGGCGGCAGACGCGCCCGCAATCACCGATATGACCGAGCAGGACTATAGCGATTTGGGCCTGGGCACGAGCGAGGACATTCCGGCCGATACCGTTGGCCCCTACTCCACCACCACTCCCACGACGTTTGCCACGCGCAGCGAGGTCTATATGGCAGTTAACGGTAGCCATGGCAATCGCTACACTCTGCGCGACAAGCTCGAGAACGTCGAGCGCGGCGATCTTGGCGGCAGCAGCAAACTCACCGATGGCTATGGAAGTGTGTGGGGCGCCGCAAAGTTCTGGCAAAATGTCAACAGCTTCGATACGGGTAGCGACCTCTACAAGCACAGCGATTACGGCGGCGGCGACTGGTCGTACCTAAGCAACAATGGGTCATCAACAGTGCTTGCCAACGAGAACAGCGACTTCTCGGGCATTCACGCCACGAGCGTCGAGTTCTGCAGCGACGCCAAAACGGGCAAAAAGAGCCGCGTCGCCGAGCTTCGCGCCTATGGCGACAGCTCCTCTACCACGATCGACGGCAAGTCGTACTCCGGAAAGATCGAGCTGGTCCTCTTTTCGTTTGCCAACGGGCGCACGCGCAAGCTCGATACACGCCTGCCGGTGACGGTCAACACCAATATGATGTACGAAGGCCGTTTTAAGTATCTGGATGCCGGTTATCTGCAAGAGCACGATGCCGTCTTTGATGTCGAGGCGGGCGATGTCGATGGCGACGGTGTGGACGAGCTTTTTGTCTACGCGGGTTGCTATGTCGACGAGAACGGCGTGCGCAAGGCCGTAGTCGACATGTACGACCTGGAGGGCGGCAACTGGAAGCAGAGCGTCGTTAAGATCGATGCCGGTAACGCCGCTGACTACACCACGCACAACAAGGGCGGGAACGATTCCTGGACGCAGCTTCAGTCAGCTCCTGTCGTTTCGCTGGCGGCCGGCGACCTCGATCGCGATTTTTGCGATGACCTCGCCATCGTGGTCTCGGCACCCTACGGCAAAAAGAATATTGATAAGTCGACGCATTGCGAGCTGTTCTCGTGGGATGCATCCAAGGGTGCGCTCGTCCATGTCGATGCTCTGGGTGACGCGGGCGCAATCTCCCTCTCCGCGAACGGCAAGACCATGGTTGCCGCGAATGCGACATTCGGCACGTTTGCCGCCTACGATGAAGAAGGAAAGAAGACGGGTGAAACCGTCACGGGCCTTATTCTTGCGGGCTATGACTGGCAAAGCAGCACTTTTGATTACGGCGCCTCTGACGGCAGCAAGGGGCTGTACGGCGCGCTGTACCGCTACGCGTATTTTGACTCGGAGTCTGGCGAGTTCAAACTTTCCGATTGCAAGGAATACAGAGACGGGCTCCTCGCCTCCTATGGACTGATGCATGTGCCCAACAGCGCATGGAAGGATAGTGCTCAGGATAAGCGCTATCCGTGCACCTTGGCACCTATTGCTCTTGCCACTGCCAACCTTGACGGTCTGTCCGAGCAGCCGGCGGTCGACGAGGTGCTCGTGGGCGGCGATGTGTTCCGCGACTTTGCCTGCAACACGGCGCAGAGCGGGGCCCAGGGCTTGGGTTCCATGGTCGGAACCATGAGCATGAGCGGCCAGCAATACAACAGTAGCAACAAGCATGACCACAAGGGTATCGAGCAGGTGTGGATCAGCGATGTCAAGGCGGGCAGCGTCTCGGGTTCGGACCGCTATAACGAGAGCTTTATCGCCGTGGTGGGCAAGCACCGCGATGAGGACCTGCGCAAGAACGATGACTACTATTGGATGACCGCCTCGCATTTTTCGCTCGACGAGAACGGAAAGGTGCGCCGCGGCGAGGAGCAGGTGATTAGCGAGAGCAACCGTCGCGGCACTACCTACGGCACATTTATCTCGCTCGCGCTGCCCGATGTCGACAACGACAGCGTCAAGATTACGTACAAGGACCGCTACAAGGTCTATACCAACCCGCGCGTGCTCGCCGTGCTGCAGGATGCGCCCTATGTTGAGGATCTGGAGCAGGCATACGGCTATCTGGTGTTGGGCGGCACGTCATACGGAGAGGAAAAGGGCACGGGGACATCCCAGGGCTATACCATTGGCGCCGAGTTGGGCGTTGCCGTCGAGGTGCAGACCGGTCCGCCCCTGGTCGCGATGAATGCTTCAGTCGATTTTGCCGCCGAGGGATGCTATGACTACCGGAGCGAGCGCACGGTCAGCGCAAGCGTAAGCTATGAGTCGCATGCCGGCGAGGGTGACAAGGCCGTGCTCTACACGATTCCGATGGTCTATTACGAGTATGAGATCGAAAATGAGGAAACTGGTGGCAAGGGCGTGATGGCGGCGCCCGTGTCGCTCGGCGCGCAGACCTCGGTCGTTAATGTCGAGGCCTATGACCGCATTGCCAAACAGCACAATATGACGCCGCTCAGCTACTTTTTGACCAACCGGTCGGGAGAACCCGGAACCTATCAAACGACGCTCAACGGCGAGACTCCCGTTGGGGATTCCTTTGGCCTGGGCAAGCCTGGCCTAACGCGCGCCTACACGCACGATGGGTTTAACGGTGCCGCCGCGCAGTCGGGGGCGAGCATTGAGCAGACCATCGAAGTCGAGGAGGGCAAGGAGCAGGAGCTCGAGCTCGGCTTGACGCTGAACGGCAGCGTTGTCATGGGCGCGAAGCTCGCAAAGCACGAGTTGTTTGGCGGCCTGTGCTTTGGTGCCAACGCCGGCTTTACTACGGGTAACTCCTCGAGTGAATCGACCGAATACGGCGGCACCGTCGACAACCTGCCCGAGGCCGCGCAGGGCAAGTACGGTTTTGTGTGGCGTCTGGGCGTCAACGCGGTGGATGTCGACAAGTTCGAGGCAGACTCGGGCGACAAGCTCGGCACCAAGGACACCGACCAGTTCTGGATCGTGGGCTATGACGTTAAGGACGTCGAGATGCCCGACGCGCCGGCCGTGACGGGCTTTACGGCAAACGCCGTCGATTCGACCAGTGTTAGGTTTAGCTGGGACGACGTGCTCTCAAAGAAGAGCGGCTTTAGCTATGGCGTGGGTATGCTGCAGAGCAATGCGGCGGATGCGGTCGTCAATAGCTGGAAGATTGCCGACAACACGCAGACCTCGCTCAAGTGGGATGGGCTGCAGCCCAATACGGAGTATCGATTCGCCATCGCCGCCGTTAAGAATGGATCCACGACCGAAACAGGTATTCGCTCGGCAATCATCACGGTCAAGACCATGCCCGATGGCATGACGATGACCGTGAGCGGACCTGCGGCGGATGCTGCGGAGGGGTCGGATCTTGGATACGACTCTTCGGTTGAGCGCACGGCGGGAAGCCACCTGACGCTCTCGGCGATTGGCCATGTGAAGCAACTCGGTGCCGACGATAGCGAAACAGGGCTGGCACCGACCTATATGTGGTACCGCAAGGGCCGCGGCGAGACAGAGTTTAAGCTCGTGGGTGCCGATGGCAACCTCGCGGCTGGAACGGCCTCAAAGCTCGAGATTGACCTGACCGCAGACGATGACGGTGCGCAGTATTACTGCCACGTGGGATACAACGACGTGGGCCTCGACACCGGCACGACGCTCGTGAATATCGAGGCCGAGGAGACGGCGCCCACAACGGTGAACGCCACCCCGATCCGCACGCGCCGCCTGTTCTCACAGGCAAGTGCGGGCGCCAAGAAGTTCCTGGACCATACGCTGGTAAACACCGCCGGCCCAACCGATTCCGAAGGCCCAACCGATTCCGAAGGCTCAAAGGGCCCCGAGACTCCTGAGACCCCGACGAACCCGGACAAGCCCAAGTCCGACAACGGAGCTAAGACCGACACCAAGGTCAAGACTACGACCACAGCGAAGAACCTCGCAAACACCGGCGACCAAACATTCGCCCTAGTCGCCACCGCAGCAGCAGCGGGAGCAACGCTCGTAGTGATAGCCCTCATCATGCTGATCAAGCGCCGCAAGACCCACTAACAGCCAGTCGAACATATCGACAAAGTAAAGCCCGGGTAGCACAACTGGCTACCCGGGCTTTCTCTTTATTAGAAATCAGAGTCTTCAAGGCAAGAGCCCGATTCAACCAGAGACACTCCGAATACTCCCCACGACAAGCCACGCCCCAACAACGAGGCGTCTGCCCGGGCGGCGCGGAATGTAAGGTTCATCGCGAGTTCCGCACGAGCCGGAGAGCACTTAATGTGCTCTCCGTGC
>CABUVC010000063.1 GCA_902494855.1 uncultured Collinsella sp. | reverse complement strand
GCTGCCTTATATCGATATCCCCGTGCAGCACTGCGACGCGCGCATCCTCAAGGCTATGCGCCGTTCTGGTTCGCGCCAGGAGCTCGAGGACCTGTTCCGCGATCTGCGTGAGCGTATCCCCGGCATCGTGATCCGTTCCACGGCCATGGTCGGCTTCCCGACCGAGACCGACGACGAGTTCCGCGACCTTATCGACTTTATGGACACCGTCGGCTTTGACTACACGAGCGTCTTTGCCTACTCGCAGGAGGAGGGCAGCCTGGCCGCTAAGATGGAGGGTCAGGTCGATGAGGAGGTCAAGCTCGAGCGCGCCCAGGAGGCCATGGACCTGGCCGAGTCGCTCGGTTTTGCCGCCACCGCCGCACATGTGGGCGAGCGCGCCCAGGTGATCGTCGACGGCATCGAGGAGACCGAGGACGGCGCCGAGCTGATCGGCCATGCTTGGTTCCAGGCGCCCGATTCCGATGGCGCGGTGCACTTGGACGCCAGCGAGGCGTCCGTGGGCGATATTCTGACGGTCGAGTTTACCGATAGCTTCTGCTATGAGCTTATCGGCCATGTTGTGGAGTAGGAGAGCATCGTGGCAAACGAGAGCAATAAGGAACTGACGAGTGTTTGGACGCCCGCCAACATCGTGACGTGCGTTCGCATCGTCTTTATCCCGGTGTTCATGATCGTGTCGGCGCTTTCTCACACGAGTGTTGCCGGTACAGATTGGAGCACCTTCGACGGCCCGCTCGCCGCCGCTGCCTTCATTCTGTATGTGATCCTGTCGTGCACCGATAAGGTTGACGGCTACCTAGCGCGCTCGCGCAACGAGATTACCGATTTCGGTAAGTTCTTGGACCCCATCGCCGACAAGCTGCTCGTGTTCTCGGCCTTGCTGCTGTTCTTGGACTTTGGCACCGTGACGGTTTGGTCCGTGTTCATCATCTTGTTCCGCGAGCTGCTGGTAAGCGCCCTGCGCATGGTTGCGAGTGCCGCCGGCGTTGTCGTTGCGGCCGATAAGCTCGGCAAGTACAAGACGGCGACCACGATGGTCTCCATCTGCGGTTACCTGTGCGTCTTTGCGATGGCCGGCTTGCACCTTGGCCCGCTGGCGCTGACGCTCGGCATCTACTCGGTGTCGCGTTTCCTGTACGCCGTTGCCGTTGTCCTGACCGTTATCTCGGGCGCCCAGTACTTCTGGAACTGCCGCAAGATCGTCTTTTCGGTCTAGGTCCTAGTGGGTATGACGGACTCTTTTGAGCAGATTTCCGCACATAACGAGGAGCTGGCGCGTCATATTGTCGAGCGCGCGAGCGCTCGGGGCGTGACGGTTTCGACGGCTGAGTCGCTGACAGCAGGTATGATCGCCTCGACGATTGCCGATATCCCGGGCGCCTCGGCGGTGCTGCGTGGCGGTGCGGTGACCTACTGCGATGAGATCAAGCATCGCGTTTTGGGTGTTGATCAGGAGACGCTCGACCGCTATACCGCGGTGTCGCATCAGACCGCGCGCGAGATGGCGGCGCGTTCGCTGGAGCTGTACCAGAGCGATATTGCAGTGAGCGCAACGGGGTATGCCGGCCCCGGCGGCGGCACTGAGGACGATCCGGCTGGCACTTTCTATATTGGCTGGGCGTATCGCGCGGCTGATGGGGAAGTGCCGGTCGTGGACTCTGTGCGCTGCCACTATGAGGGCGACCGTTCGTGTGTTCGTGCCCATGCGGTCGCGGAGGCATTGGGACGCATTGCCCTTGTGCTTAACTCTATGGAATAGACGTGTTTTAAGGGGCCTTCGGGCCCCTTAATTGTGGAGATAGGGACCCCTGACGAATTTAGCGTTTGCGCTGGTCATAGGTGTATTTTTGCCTTTCTTGTTCTTATTTGCCCCTTTGTGGTCAAGCATTTGGTCAGTGTTTGGTCGGCGTTTGGTTGGGTTTTGGAAAGACTGCCTGCATATGATTGGCCTGAACGGTTGACCACGAACAGCCGTTCGTTTATTATCGATGCAGGTTGTTAAGAGGAGGGCTATTCATGGCCAAGAATTCAGGTCCCGTACGTACCGTTCATGCTCGCACGACGGGTAAAGAGCGCGATGAGATGATCGCCACCACCAAGGCCGAGATCGAGAAGAAATTCGGCCAGGGTTCCATCATGAGGTACGGCGACGGTGGCCCCGAGCTCGAGGTCGAGGCCATCCCTACGGGAGCTCTGGCACTCGATGCCGCTCTGGGTATCGGCGGTGTGCCGCGCGGCCGAATCGTCGAGATCTACGGTCCCGAGTCCTCCGGTAAGACGACGCTTTCGCTCGAGATCTTGGCCGAGGCCCAGGCAATGGGTGGCGTTGTGGCATTTATCGATGCTGAGCACGCGCTCGATCCCACGTATGCTGCGCGCATCGGCGTGGATATCGACGAGGTGCTCATTTCCCAGCCCGATACGGGTGAGCAGGCGCTCGAAATCGTTGACATGCTTGTGCGTTCTGGTGCCATCGATGCCATCGTTGTCGACTCCGTCGCCGCGCTGACCCCGCGTGCCGAGATCGAGGGAGAAATCGGCGACACTACGGTCGGTCTTCAGGCTCGCCTGATGAGTCAGGCGCTCCGCAAGCTCGCCGGCTCGCTGTCCAAGTCCAACACGACATGCATCTTCATTAACCAGCTGCGAGAGAAGATCGGCGTCATGTTCGGCAACCCCGAGACCACGACGGGCGGCCGCGCCCTTAAGTTCTTCTCTTCGGTGCGTATCGACATTCGCCGCATCGACAGCATTAAGCTTAAGGATGAGGTTATCGGTAACCGCGTGCGCGCCAAGGTCGTTAAGAACAAGGTGGCAGCTCCGTTCCGTTCTGCTGAGTTCGACATCATGTACGGTACGGGCATCTCTAAGGAGGGCTCGATTCTGGACATGGCTGTCGAGTGCGGCATTTGCAAGAAGATGGGCTCCTGGTTTGCCTATGGCGAGGACAAGCTCGGCAACGGTCGCGAGGCCGCCAAGGCGTTCCTGCGCGAACACCCCGATTGCGCCGACGAGATTGAGCATAAGGTCCGCCTTGCCTGCGGGCTTGAGTTTGATGACGATGCTCCGTCCGAGGTCGAGCTGACCGATCAGCCTGCGCCTGAGGAGTTTGACGAGCTTTACGCCATCGATGGTTCCGCCATGCTCGATGATGACGACGAGTAGCGGTTACGCTCATGTCGTATACGGTAACCGAGGCCACGGTCGTCTTTCCCGATAAGAAGGCGGCCTCCTCGTTCTCGAGCGGGTATGCGTCCAAAAAGCCTTGCGCACATATCGATTGTGAGCTTGAGGGCGGTTTTGAGCGGTCCATTTGGATTCCCGTGCGGGTCGCGCGCCTGTATGTCAAAAATCGCCCCGATCTTCCCTGTGATTGGGATAACTTTCGTGAAGCGGTGCAGCTCATCGAGCGTAAATGTGCACTTACCATGGTGACCGAGATGCTATCGCGACGCGACCATGCGACGGGTGAGGTCCGTGACAAGTTGGCACGCTACGGCTTTCACCAGTCCGCGATCGATTTCGCCGTCGAGCGCGCCACCGAGTATCGCTTTTTAGACGAGAACCGCTTTTGCTCGTACTTTATCGAGGAACGCAAGCGGCGCGGTTGGGGACAGCGTAAAATCGAGACCGAGCTCAAGCGCCGTCATGTCGTGCTCGATGACATTCCCGGTTATCCCGAGGATTATTTTGCCGTCGAAGACGATTTGGCGCGTGCGTCAGCCCTGCTCGCCAAGCGGCGTGTTCCAGAGACGCGCGGATTCGAAAAACTGGTTCGGTTTTTGATGGGCAAGGGCTTCTCGTATCACATCGCCGCCGATGCCGTTAAGGCACGTCTCGATGCCGAACGTGAGGAATGTGCGGTTTAGGCGTATGCGTTTTGTGGCCCTGCCGTTCACCGCGTTTTAGCCGCCGTGTTGGGGGCATTTATTTGACAGTTGTTGTGGTTCAACGTACGATAAACAGCGTCATTTGCTTTGTGATATGTGCTCATCTGTGATGAGTTTGTTTATATGTTTATCTGTATCCGACCCGCATAAGCTGCGCCCATATTACTCAAATGTCGCGAGCCGTTCGTAAGGACGGTTCGCTTTGTTGTGTAACGAATCCATAAAAAGGAGTGAGCATGCCTATCATCGCAGCGCTCGTTGGCATCGTTTTGGGTGCCATCGCCGCCATTGCCTACATGCGCACCGCCAAGCAGGGTAGTCTTCACGAGGCCGACGAAAAAATCCAGTCGGCACACGCACAGGCTGAGTCCCTGATCGGTGATGCTAAGCGTCAGGCCGAGACCCTCAAAAAAGAGGCTCTACTCGAGGCTAAAGAGGAGATCATCAAGAACAAGCAGGCCGCCGAGGCCGAGGACAAGCAGCGTAAGAACGAGATTCGTACGCTCGAGAACCGCGTGATGCAGCGCGAGGAATCCCTCGATCGCCGCAACGACGCTCTCGACAAGCGCGAGCATCAGCTGTCCAGTCAGGCCGGTCAGGTCGAGAAGCGCTCCCGTGAGCTCGAGGAGCTCTGCGCAAAGCAGACCTCCGAGCTCGAGCGTATCGCCGATCTTACCCGCGAGGACGCCCACAAGGAGCTCCTCGATAAGGTTCGCGGCGAGGTCACCCACGAGGCCGCCACGATCATTCGCGAGTCCGAGCAGCAGGTTCGCGCCGAGTGCCACAAGACCGCCCAGGAGATTCTGTCTCTGGCGATTCAGCGCTGCGCTGCCGACCACACTGCCGAGGTCACCGTTACCTCCGTGCACATTCCCTCTGATGACCTCAAGGGCCGTATCATCGGTCGCGAGGGTCGCAACATCCGGACCTTCGAGCAGGTTTCCGGCGTCAACCTCGTGATCGATGACACGCCCGAGACCGTCGTTCTTTCGAGCTTCGACCCGGTCCGTCGTGAGACCGCCCGTGTCGCCCTCGAGAACCTCATCGCCGACGGCCGCATTCACCCTGCCCGTATCGAGGAGATGTATCACAAGGCCGCCGACCTGGTTCAGCAGCGCGTGCGCGAGGCTGGCGAGCAGGCTGCCTTCGATACCGGCATCCACGATCTGCACCCCGAGATCGTCAAGACCCTTGGTGCCCTGCGCTACCGTACCTCGTTTGGTCAGAACGTGCTTCAGCATTCCCTCGAGGTCTCTGATCTGTGCGGCGTGATGGCTTCCGAGCTTGGCCTGGACGTTGTGACCGCCAAGCGCGCCGGCCTGCTTCATGACCTGGGCAAGGCAATCGACCACGACGTCGAGGGCCCGCATGCCGTCATCGGCGCCGAGCTTGCCCGCCGTTATGGCGAGAAGCCCGTTATCGTCCACGCTATTGAGGCTCACCATGCCGATGTCGACCCCAACACGGTACTCGATGTCCTGGTGCAGGCCGCTGATGCTGTCTCTGCCTCTCGCCCCGGTGCCCGTCGCGAGTCTGCCGAGAACTACATCAAGCGTCTTGAGAAGCTCGAGGAGATCGCCAACTCCCATGACGGCGTCGAACGTACCTATGCCATGCAGGCCGGTCGCGAGGTCCACGTCATGGTCCAGCCGGACAAGATTTCCGATGCCCAGTCCACGGTTCTGGCTCACGATATCGCCCATCAGATCGAGGAAGAGATGGAGTATCCCGGTCAGGTGCGCGTCGTCGTGATTCGCGAGAGCCGCGCTGTCGATATCGCTAAATAACATGAGCGACGCGAACGAGCTCATCTCATTTATCGCGTCGATGTCGGGGGAGGGCAACCTTCGTGTCGAGGAGAACCTTGGCGAGGGGTATGTCCGCCTCCGCGTTTCGGAGGCCGAGCGGCGCCAGGCTAAGCACGACATCCAGCATGTCGAGGACATCGTCATCGAAATGCTCCGTAATGCTCGCGATGCCGGCGCCGACAAGGTCTATCTCGCCACGACCAAGGAAGATGGCGTCCGCACGCTTGTCTTTCTGGATAACGGTTCTGGCGTTCCGCAGGATATGCAAGAGCGAATCTTTGATGCCCGCGTTACCTCCAAGCTCGAGAGCATGAAGATGGACCGTTGGGGCGTTCACGGTCGTGGCATGGCATTGTTTTCGATTAAGCAGAACACCGACGAGGCCCGTATGGTCACGTCCGGCGTCAATCTTGGTTCAGCCTTTAAGGTGAGCGTTGCGGCCGACCGCCTCAGTGAGCGTGCCGATCAGTCCAGCTGGCCCCAGGCCGTCAAGGATGAGGACGGACGTTATGTCTGCGCTCGCGGTCCACATAATATTATTCGCGCTGCTTGTGAGTTTGCGCTCGAGGAGTTGCGTGGTTGCGATGTCTATCTCGGTTCTCCGTCTGAGATTGCCGCGACCCTTTATGCTCAAGCGTCAAGTCGGCTCGATACGTCTCGTCTCCTGTTCATTGATGACGAGAGCGAGCTTCCGGTTGTCGATCGTTTAGGCCTTGCTTCTGATGCCGAGGACTTTATCCGTATTTGTTCGGGTTTGGGTCTTGAGATGTCCGAGCGCACGGCCCATCGCATTTTGGCAGGGCAGATTAAGCCCGTTCGCGGTGTGACCGCGCGTCTGCTGCGCGAGCGTGATTCGTCCTCGCATGCGCCGGCTCCTGTCGATCTCGCGAAGGATCGTCGCGGGCTACGTATTGCCAAGGATGACATGGCACAGTTTTCGCGCGCTGTGGAACGCGACTTTAATGACCTTGCCACCCGGTACTATCTCAACCTTTGCGGCGACCCAAAGATCCGTGTTTCGCGTGATCGAATCACCGTGACCTTTGATCTTGCCAAAGAGGAATAGTGCCTTTACCGAGTCCACTCGGTACGATACAGTTATTGCAGTTAAAACGTACTTTTAAATGCAGGAGTTTCTTCATGGATTGCCTGAAGGTATCAAGCAAATCATCGCCCGCGTCCGTTGCCGGCGCCATCGCCGGCATGGTCAAGGATGGTGTACCCGTCAACATCCAGTGTGTCGGCGCCGGTGCCGTCAACCAGGCTATTAAGGCCGTTGCTATCGCGCGCGGTTTTTTGATTCCAACCGGTTTTGATATTTCCTGCGCGCCCGTGTTCTCCGACATCCTCATTAACGGGGAGTCGCGCACGGCCATCCGCCTTTCTATCTACGTTCACCAGATCAATCGAGCTGCTATGGATAACGTCGTCATGGATGATGTTAAGCCTGTGGCATAGCTTCTGCTTGCCTTGTTTCGCTCCCCATCGTTAGGACTTATGCACATGGACCAGCGTTCCGTACGCGATATTCTTGCCGGTAAAACCTACTATATCCGCACCTTTGGCTGCCAGATGAATCAGCACGACTCCGAGCGTGTGAGCGGTCTGCTTGATTCGTATGGCTGCCTCATGGCGCTCGATCCCGCGCATGCCGATATCGTTGTCTTCATGACGTGCTGCGTGCGCGAGGCCGCCGATACTCGCCTGTACGGTCAGTGCAATTCCTGCAAAAGCCTGCCGCCTTCGCCTTCGGGCAAGCGCGTGGTTGCCGTTGGCGGTTGCATCGCGCAGCGCGATGGCGAGGGCCTGCTCACCAACGTCGATAACGTCAATGTCATCTTTGGCACGCATTCCATTGCACATGTGGCCGAGCTCATTGCCGAGGCGTTCCTTGATGGTAAGCGTCATATCCGCACCAATGAGCATGAGGATACGGACGCCATGAGCATGCCGTGGCATCGCGAGACCCAGTATCACGCCTGGGTGCCCATCATGACAGGCTGCAATAATTTCTGCACCTATTGCATCGTGCCGTACGTACGCGGTCGCGAAAAGAGCCGCCCCTTCGAGGAGATTGTCGACGAGGTGACCGGTTTGGTGCGCCAGGGCGTGCGTGAGATTACGCTGCTGGGCCAAAACGTTAACTCATATGGTCGCGATCTGTTTGGCAAGCCGCGTTTTGCCGATCTGCTGCGTGCCGTGGGCGATACGGGCGTGGAGCGCATCTTCTTTACGTCTTCGCATCCCAAGGACCTGTTGCCCGAGACCATCGACGCCATGGCCGAGACGCCTGCCGTTATGCCGCAGCTGCACTTGGCCGTCCAGTCAGGTTCGACGCGGATCCTCAAAGAGATGAATCGCCGTTATACACGCGAGGACTATCTGGGCCTTGTCGATCGCATTCGCAACCGCATGCCCGATATCGCGCTCTCGACCGACATTATCGTTGGCTTCCCGGGTGAGACTGAAGAAGACTTTGAGCAGACGCTCTCACTTGCCGAGACGGTCCGCTATGCTCAGGCCTATACCTTCATCTATTCCAAGCGCGCCGGTACCCCGGCCGCCGAGATTGACGATCCTACGCCGCATGAGGTTATTCTCGAGCGTTTCAACCGTCTGGTTAAGGTTATCGAGACCACGGCACACGAGTATAACCAGGGTGAGCTTCATACTGTGGTTCCGGCGCTCATTGAGGGAACGAGTAAAAAGAACGACGCGGTCCTGCTGGGCAAG
>CABUVC010000062.1 GCA_902494855.1 uncultured Collinsella sp. | reverse complement strand
CGCATGGCGCGACCGCCTGAACAGCGCTTCGACGCGCAAGATGATCACGGGCGTCTTGGCTACGCTGGTGGGCGGTTCGTTTTGGGGCTTCTCGGGCACCAGCGCGAGCTTTCTGTTCGATACCTACCACGTCGACACCTTGTGGCTTATGAGCGTGCGTCAGATTCTCGCCGGTCTACTCTTTATGGCCGTGGTTGTTACGCGCGACCGCGAGCGCCTGGTTAAGCTCTGGACCACACCCGCCGATCGCAAGCAGCTGCTGCTCTTTACCGCCTTTGGCCTGCTGTTCAACCAGTTTTGCTATCTATCGGCCGTGCGCCTGACGAACGCCGGAACCGCGACGGTGCTCCAGTGCCTGCAGCTCGTTATCATCATGGGCTACACCTGCGTGACCGATCGCCGCATGCCGCGTACTCGCGAAGTCATCGGCATTGGCTTGGCTCTGGGTGGAACCTTTTTAATCGCCACCGGTGGCGACCCCACCAGCCTGAATATCTCGCCGCTCGGTCTGATCGCGGGTCTCATGTGTGCGGTCAGCGCTACATGCATGGCGGTGATTCCCGCCAAGATCCTGCCCGAATACGGCAGCCCCATCGTCACGGGCTCGGCAATGCTCACGGCGGGCGTGGTCTCGTGCGTCTTCGTGCAGCCTTGGGCGCATATGCCGGCACTCGACGCTGCCGGCGTCGAGGCGCTCGCGGTGTTCGTGGTTATCGGCTCGTTTTTTGCTTACATGCTCTATATGCAGGGCGTTAAGGACATCGGCTCGGTGCGTGCGAGCCTCATCGGAACTGTGGAGCCGGTTTCGGCGACCATCACCAGCGCCGTTATGCTGGGCACGGTGTTTTTGCCGACCGACCTTATCGGCTTTGCCATGATCATCGTGATGATGTTCCTCACGGTGTAGCTGGCGCCGCCGCCAAGACAGAAAAGGTGTTGTGCCACATTTTCGCCAATTGACGTCCGTGTCTGGAGTTTAGCTGTCGATGCTCAAAATGCCATAAACTAGTAACGTTATGGACTTTTTCATTGCGACTCAATTGCGAGGATTTCTTTATGGCTGGTAATCACTTTAAGGGCAGCGATAGCGGCCGTCCTGCAGTTCCGCCGCGTCCGAACGGGGCTGGTAAGGCCGGCACGCCGGGCGGCGCTGGACAGGGCGGCTCCGGTAAGCGCGTGTCCCCGGGCGAGACGGCGATGTTTACCGCTCTGTACGAGCAGTCTCAAAAGGCAAAAAAGACCGGCCGTGCAAGAGGGAGTGTCTTTGCGGGCGGTGCAACCTCCGCGTCGCAGCCGAGCGGGGCTCCTTCGGTACCTGCGAACAACGCAGGTGCTGCCAACGCCGCGAATGCCGCCGGCAACGTTAATGCCGGCAAGGCCGACAACAATACTCTCTCTGCCGGTGGTGCGGGACTTACGGGTAACCTTGGCACGATTTACACCGGCGCCTCCGAGACTGGCACGTTCGCCCGCCTGGATGATAGCGGTGCCGAGTTTGCGGGCTCGGGTTCCAAGGAAGATTATTACGATTTTGGCTTGAACTACGGTAGCGACGCTTCGTCGAGTTCGACCTCTGACGGTCTGGTCCGCCATCGCCATCGCAAGGGCGAGCGCAAAAAGCGTCACACTGGCGCCATTATTGCCGCTGTAGTCGCGGTGCTTCTCGTTGCGCTTGGCGCAAGCGGCTTTATGCTGCTTAACTCGGCAAAGACCGTAAAGAGCGAAGCGAAGGAGGCTGTCGAGATCGTCGGTGGCCTTAAGGACAAGGTCACGTCGGGCGATTTTTCGACGCTGCCTGACGACGCGAAAAAGATCGATGAGCTCTGCGACAGCATGAAGGCGGAGACCTCGAGCCCGCTGTGGACGGCGGCTTCGTTTATCCCGGTGTATGGCAGCGACATCAATGCGGCCCGCACCATGATCGACGTCCTGTCCGATGTCTCGAGCAATGCACTGGTTCCCATGGCCGATAACCTTTCGCAGGCTACGCCCGGCAAACTGTTCCAGGACGGCATGATTAACGTGTCCGCGCTGCAGGCCGTTGCCGATTCGCTTTCCGATAGCTCGAAGGTGTTCAAGAGCGCCAACGAGAAGATCCAGGGCATTGGCGATACTCATATTTCCCAGGTGACCGAGCTGGTCGATAAGGCCAAGGACGGCTTTGCCACCCTCAACGGCGCGGTTGACGCGGCGGAGAAGGTCGCCCCCGTCCTTCCCCAGATGCTCGGCGCCAACGGCCAGACGCGTCATTATCTTGTGCTCGCGATGAGCAATGTCGAGATCCGCGCCTGCGGCGGTTTCCCCGGTTCTCGCGGCGTGATGTCAGTGACTGACGGTAAGCTTGAACTGGGCGATTTTGTCAAAGTCGACATGATGAAAGAGCCTTTGAGCCCGCTTCCCATCACCGATGAAGAGGCAAACTTGTTCACGACCGGATGGGGCCTGACCGGTTTCAACACGCTCGGATACACGATGGGCGACGTTACGATGACGCCCGATTATCCGCGTGCGGCTCAGCTTGCCAGCGATATGCAAAAGGCCATTGTTGGGGATGACATCGACGGCGTATTTGCAGTCGATCCGGTATTTTTGCAGTATATGCTCGGCATTGTGGGCGGCACGCAGCTTCCCGACGGCACCGTCGTCGACGGAAGCAACGCTGCAAAGGTGCTGCTGCACGATATTTATTGGAATTACCCGGTAGAGGAACAGGACGCCATTTTTGCGGCCGTCGCCGGATCGGCTTTTAACAAGATCGTGGACGAACTGGGCTCCAGCGATATTACTAAGATCGCTGCCGCCATCGAAAAGGGTGCTTCCGAGGGTCGCATCCTCATGTATTCGAGAAACGATGACGAGGAAAAGGCCGCGAAGGCTCTTGGAATATCGGGCGCCCTCCAAACCGATACGTCGGAGGCTCCGATCTTGGGCGTCTATGTGAACAACTACAGCTATTCAAAGATGGATTGGTTCCTCGACAAGCGAGTCACCATCGATTCTTCGGTTGAAAATGCCGATGGCTCGACGACGTATCGAGTGACCACCACGCTCAAGAACACGATGACCCCTCAGGAGAAGGCCGAGATGCCTGGTTATTTCCAGGGCCATAACGGCATTAGCCAGGATATTGATGACGAGGTGCTGAGGCTCTATCTCTACGCTCCTGCGGGAGGCAGCATTTCGGACATTAAGACTTCGGGCTCCGGTTCTATCGAGATGAACGAAGCGACGCACGATGGCCTGAAGGTTGCATGGGGTGGCGTCCACATGCTTCTTGGACAAGACATAAAGGTCGAGTACACGGTCACGACTTCGAAGGACTCTGGGCACAAAGCGCTTAAGGTTCGCACCACGCCAACCGCTCAAACGTTTGAACAGGATAAGTAAGATATGAAGTACTTTGGCACCGATGGCTTTCGCGGTGAGGCTAATGTTGGGCTGACGGTAGAACACGCTTATAAGATTGGCCGTTTTGTGGGTTGGTATTACGGTGCCAACCGCGAGCGCAAGGCACGCGTGATCGTGGGCAAGGACACGCGTCGTTCGAGCTACATGTTCGAGGCGGCGCTGGTGAGCGGCCTGGTCGCGAGCGGTGCGGACGCATATATGCTGCATGTGATCCCAACGCCGGGCGTGGCGCATCAGACCGTGGAGGGCTGCTTCGATTGCGGCATCATGATCAGTGCGAGCCACAACCCGTTTTGCGATAACGGCATTAAGCTCGTCAACAGCGACGGCTTTAAGATGGACGGGGACGTGCTGGAGCTCATCGAGGATTACATCGATGGCAAGAGCGAAGTTCCGCTGGCCACGGGCAACCACATTGGTGCTACGGTCGATTACATGCAGGGCCGCAACCGCTATATTGCCTCGCTCATCGCGAGCGCGAACTTTTCGCTGCAGGGAGTCAAGATCGGTCTCGACTGCGCCAACGGCTCGGCGTCCTCGGTGGCCAAGCCGGTGTTCGACGCGCTGGGCGCCGATGTGCGCGTGATCAACGCCGCGCCCGATGGCTTTAACATCAACGTCGACTGCGGCTCTACGCATATGGAGCGCCTGCAGCGCCACGTGGTGGAGCAGGGACTGGATGTGGGCTTTGCCTACGACGGCGATGCCGACCGCTGCTTGGCCGTGGACGAGCGCGGTCGCGTGGTCGACGGCGACCAGATCCTGTACGTGTGCGGCGTGTATCTAAACAAGCACGGGCGCCTCTCGGGCGGTACCGTGGTGCCGACGATCGCCAGCAACTTTGGCCTGATCAAGTCGCTGGAGCTTGCCGGTCTGAGCGCCGTGACCAGCGGCGTGGGCGACCGTCACGTGTATGCAAAGATGCGCGAGGGCGGCTACAGCCTGGGCGGCGAGCAGACGGGTCATACGATCTTTGGCGATATCGAGCGCACGGGCGACGGCATTATGACCTCGCTGCGCGTGATGGAAGTGATTCATGCCGAGCGCGAGACGCTCTCGCAGCTCACGGCTCCGTGCAAGCTGCTGCCGCAGGCGCAGGTTGCCGTGCGCGTGGCGGATAAGGACGCCGCGCTGGGCAACATGGGCGTGCAGGCCGCCATCGCCGAGGCCGAGGCCGCACTGGCGGGCGAGGGCCGCGTGCTGGTGCGCAAGAGCGGAACCGAGTCGGTGATTCGCGTGCTGGCCGAAGCCCCCGACCAAGCAGCTGCCGACGCCGCCATGAAGCGCATCGCAAGTGCTTTGGAAGCTCTGTAAGGCGCATTCTGGGCTGTTTGACAGGGGGTTATAAAAGGCCGTGTGCAAATAAGGGCAAATATGAGTACTGTTACTAAATAAGTAACAGCAAATTTTGCCCCAAGAGGCTATTTTGGCAACGCCCGAACGTCATATCGAAGAGCATTGCTCCTCATATGTCCAATAAACAGGGTCCCAGATAAGAACCAATCCTATCTGAGACCCTGTTTTTACTCAAAATAAATGCTATCAACCCGACAACAGTACTCATTTTTGCCCTTTTTTGCACACGGCCTCTTCGGAGTGGCCACCCGGCACCTGGGGACGTTCCTTTTCTGCCGGCACCCAGGGACACTCTTTGACGCCTAGTCATCGGGGACGTTCTTAAACGACTAGTCGTTGGGGACAGTCTTTGCCTATTGGCCGGTTTGCTGGCCGGATTGGCAAGGACTGTCCCTATCCGCCGGCAGAAAAGGAACGTCCCTAACTGCCGGCCTTCAAGATCTTACAGCTCGTAGAGCGTGGTGAACTTGTCCTGCAGGTAGCTGCAGTAGTAGCGGGCGTCAAAGTCCATGCCGCAGGCGCCCTTGATGAGTTCCGGCGCGTCCTTGGCGCGGCCCCACTGCCAAATGTGCTCGCCCAGCCATGCGCGGACGGGTGCCAAGTCGCCGCTCGCGCAGGCACCGGTAAGGTCGACGCCGTCGCGGCACATGGCCGGCACAAACATGGCGTCGTAGGCGCTACCCAGCGCATACGTGGGGAAGTAGCCAAACGAGCCGCCGCTCCAGTGCGTATCCTGCAGACAGCCGCGCGTGTCGTCAGGAACGGGAATGCCCAGGTATTCGTCCATAAAGCGGTTCCAAAGCGCGGGGATATCCTTGGCCGTGGCCTCGCCGGCAAACAGCATACGCTCGATCTGGTAGCGCACCATAATATGCAGCGGGTAGGTGAGCTCGTCGGCCTCGGTGCGGATCAACGATGGCTGCGCGATGTTCACGGCGCGGTAGAGCGTGTCCTCGTCAACGTCGCCGTAGACCTCGGGCGCGTGGCGGCGCAGTACCTCAAGCAGCGGGCCCATAAAGGCGCGGCTGCGGCCCACGGTGTTCTCGAAAAAGCGGCTCTGGCTCTCGTGGATGCCCATGGAGGTGCCACCTTCAAGACAGGTGCGCGCATAGGCAGGATTGACGCCCAGCTCGTACATGGCGTGGCCCGCCTCGTGGATGATGCTGTAGACGTTGGAGATGCAGTCGTCCTCGTAGATGTGCGTCGCGATGCGCGCGTCGCCCACGGCAAAGCCCTCGCTAAACGGGTGCTCGGTAAAGGCAAGCGTGGTGTCGTTCAGGTCCAGGCCGACGAGCTTCATAAGGTCGAAGCTCATGGCGCGCTGGGCGGCCTCGGGCACGCGGGCGTGCAAAAAGTCGGCAGCGGGCTGCTGGCCGCGCTCGCCGATGGCGTGCACGAGCGGCACGACCGTCGCCTTGACCTCATCGCAAAACGCGTCGAAGCTCTTGGTGGAAAGGCCGCGCTCGTACTGGTCGAGCCAAACGTCGTATGGGTCGCGCTTGGGGTCCATGAGCTCGGCCTGATGCTTAAGTTGGGCGACGATTCTATCCACATAGGGCTCAAAACTCGCCCAGTCATTGGCCGTCTTGGCCTTGTGCCACACGGCGTCTGCCTCGCAGGTGAGCCTGGTCCAAGCCTCGGCCTCCTCGGTGGGGATGACGCTTGCCTCGCGCTGGTCGCGGCCGAGCACACGGATCTCGTCGAGCAGCTGCGGGTCGTCGATCTTGCCGCCGGCGACGGTCTCGCGTGCCAGCGAGCGTACGAGCTCAACGGACTTCTCGCTGGTCAGCAGCTTGTGATGTTCACCGGCAAGGGTGCCCATGGCATCGGCGCGCGCTGCGGCGCCGTTGGCGGGGGCAATGGTCGCGCCGTCAAACTCGGCAATCTTGAGCAGGTACTCGCGGGTCCACAGTTTGCCCTCGAGCTTGCGGAATTTTTTGACGGCCTTATCGACCTTCATGCCTTTGGGCATCTTGCCCGTTGCGGGCTTGGCCTTCTTATCGAGTTTCTTTCCCATACCATATCCTTGATCTCGTGAGCCGAGCGCTTCGGGTGGGCGCGCGGCCAGTTTGCACAGCTACCTGCCTTGTACCCAGTGCGAACAAAACGGAACGCGGCGATGCACACGCAGAATGTGGTATCCTGTAGCCCAATGCGTTGACGGAGAGGGTTTTGCCCGCCGCGTCGCCGGCAAGAGAGGGAAGGTCATGGGCTGCAAGCCTTCCCGCGGTGACAAGGGCCAAGCGTTCACTCCCGAGCAGCGACCTCAACGGGCACGCGGCTAGTGGCGGCGAAGCCCCAGTAGGGAAGCCGTGAGCCTCGCGATAAGGGGCGCAGAGTGGGCACGGCGGGCCAGACATCCGCCGGGTCAAACAAGGTGGTACCGCGGAATTCAACCGTCCTTGGGCAATGTACATGCCCGAGGACGGTTTTTTTATTACCGAACCGGGCCGCGTTTTCACAACGCCAGACGGTGGCAGCCGCCTCGGCAAACGGAGAGCGCGAGAGACGAAAGGGAAGACATGAGTCTGATTGATGATCTGGTCAAACTCGAGGAAGAGGCCAAGGAGCTCGTCGCAGGCGCCGACGACGCCGCCAAGCTCGAGGCTGCGCGCGTTGAGCTGCTCGGCCGCAAGGGCCGCATCACCGGCCTGATGCGCATGATGGGCAAGCTCGCCCCCGAGGATCGCCCCGTTATGGGCAAGCGCGCCAACGAGATGCGCCAGCTGATCGAGGGAATGCTCGACGAGCGCAACACCGAGATGAAGGCCGCCGCCCTCAAGCGCGCACTGGAGCACGACGCCGTCGACATCACGCTGCCGGGCATCCGTCCGCAGATCGGCCATCAGCACCTGATCAAGCAGATTATCGAGGAGGCCGAGGACATCTTCTGCGGCATCGGCTACACCGTCGAGTCCGGCCCCATGGTCGACACCTCCTACTACAACTTCACCGCGCTCAACGCCCCCATGGATCACCCGAGCCGCTCGGCCCGCGATACCTTCTACGTGGTCGACAACAACCCCGGCAGCGTCGCGCACCCCGAGGCTCACGCCCACGGCGAGTCCGACGTGCTGCTGCGCACCCAGACCTCGGGCGTGCAGATCCACACTATGGAGTCGCAAAAGCCGCCCATCTACATGATTTGCCCGGGCACCGTCTACCGTCCCGACACGGCCGACGCCTGCCACCTGCCGCAGTTCAACCAGATCGAGGGCCTGGTCGTTGACGAGGGCATCACCTTTGGCGACCTTAAGGGCACGCTCGACTACTTTGTTAAGTGCATGTTTGGCGAGGATCGCAAGACGCGTTACCGCCCGCACTTCTTCCCCTTCACCGAGCCTAGCTGCGAGGTGGACGTGAGCTGCCACGTGTGCGGCGGCAAGGGCTGCAACTTCTGCAAGCATAGCGGCTGGATCGAGATCCTGGGCTGCGGCATGGTCGACCCCAACGTCCTGATCAACTGCGGCATCGACCCCGAGAAGTACACCGGCTTTGCCTTTGGTATTGGCGCCGAGCGCGTCGCGGCCCTGCGCTACGACCTGCCGGATCTGCGAACCCTGATGACGGGCGATATGCGCTTCTTAAATCAGTTCTAGTCCCGGCGGCTTTCCCAAGCACCGCACCTTGCCTTTCAATCGTCGGTTGCGTACCTAAGTACGCGGCCCTCCTCTTTCAAGGCAATCT